>JBGCDX010000017.1:0-35463 GCA_045105815.1 Gammaproteobacteria bacterium | reverse complement strand
AAGCGGACATAAACAAAGAAAATATTTGAGTTGATGCAACATCCTTGATGCAGTACATATGCAGACATTAGACCTACGTGTTAGGTAAGGTTTTTCCAGGGTTAAGAATATTGTTAGGGTCAAATTGCTGTTTTATATTTTTCATTAACGCGAGTGTCGTGGCATCAATTTCTTGGCTCACATAATCTCGCTTGGCAATGCCCACTCCGTGTTCCCCTGAAAGGGTTCCGCCTAGTGTTAATACCAGTTTAAAGACATCGTTTAAGCAATGCTTTGCTGCATCGGCTTGTTCGTTTGCATCATATAAGAGGTTGACATGTAAATTGCCATTTCCAGCGTGGCCAAAATTAAAAATATCAATTTTATATTTATTACTTAATTTTTGTAATTCATTTAGCAGTATGGGTAGCTGTGTAACCGGGACGACGACATCTTCGTTGATTTTGTTGGGTGCAAAGCTACGAAGTGCTGGGGAGAGTGCTTTGCGTGCTGACCAGAGTTCTTTTTTCTGTTGCTCATTCGCAGCAGTTTGAATGTCTAAACAGTCTGTAGTTTTTGCAGCTGTTAAAACAGCCTTTGCACTAGACTTAATGTTGTCATGGAGCCCATCGACTTCAATCATCAGCATGGCTTCTGCATTCTTGTTTAAATCCAGACTTGAATTTTTGCGAATTAAATTTAATGAACCTGAATCAATAAATTCTAGTGCATAGGGAAGTGCGCTTTGAGCAAGTATGTTTACTACTGCTTCGATGGCAGTGGTGGAATCTTTATATAAAGCACGTATGGTGCTGATGCGTTCAGGCTTGGGGCTGAGTTTCAGTCTTGCTTCTGTGATAATGCCTAATATACCTTCGCTGCCAATTAAAAGCCGCGTGAGGTCCAGACCAACAACGCCTTTGGTGGTGGCGCTACCGGTATGAATAGTTTCGCCCGCGCCTGTGATCGCGGTAAGGCTTAAAGTATTTTCTCTGCAAGTGCCATACTTTATCGCCCGCGGGCCTGCAGCATTACAGGCGAGATTGCCTCCAATACTGCAATAATCTGAGCTGCTAGGATCCGGCGGCCAAAATAAATTTTGTTCTGCGGCTTGTTTTTGAACTTCTACATTTAATACACCAGGTTCAACACGAATATTTCTATTTTTATAATCAAATTCTAAAATTTGATTCATGCGTTCAGTAGATAGTACGACACCCGCTTGAATAGGCACTGCTGCTCCCGTGGTGCCGGTGCCACGTCCACGTGTAGTGAGTGGAATTTTATACTGGTTACAAATTTTTACTGATTGCTGAATTTGATCGTGTTGTTGAGGAAGCAAAACGAGATCGGGGCAATTGTGTTGTTTGCTGTTGTCATAGCCATAGGCCCAGCAATCGCCTTGATCGGTGAGTACTGAGTCCGGGCCACAAGCATCGATAAACTTACTAATGACAGAAGTATCTATAGCCACAACATTAATCTCAATACTAACTTCGTCATGAGTTTATCGGAAGATAGTTAACCAAGTAATGATTGATCAATGAGGTCACAAAGACAGTGCAGCACCAAAAGGTGTACTTCTTGAATGCGTGCGGTAGATTGGCTGGGTACGCGAATTTCAATGTCAGTAGCTTTTAATACTTCAGGTAATTTGCCTCCATCATTACCGGAGAGTGTAATAACCACCATTTTTTTCTGGTGGGCTGCTTTGATTGCGGCTAACACGTTTGCTGAATTGCCACTGGTGGTAATTGCAACTAAAACATCATGTTTATTGCCAAGTGCCTGTACTTGTCTGGAAAATATTTTCTCATATTCGTAATCATTTGCGATGGAGGTGAGCGTTGAGCTATCAGTAGTGAGAGCGATAGCCGCCAATCCTTCTCGTTCCCGTTCAAATCGGTTAAGCAATTCGGAAGAGAGATGTTGTGAATCCGCAGCAGATCCACCATTTCCGCAGCAGAGGATTTTGCCTTGCTGGCTATAGGCTTGAATCATTGCTTCCGCTGCATTAACGACAGCTGATTTAATGCTATTTAAGCTAGTTTGTTTAGTTTCAATGCTAGCTTGAAAAAGTTCTTCGACTCGTGATTCTTTGTTCATGTTTGTCAATATTTAAAAAGCAGAGAATGCGTTTGCTACCCAGCTAGGTTTAAGGGATGCATCAAACCCTACCACATCAAAGCGCATGGGTAGGTCGGGTTGGTGTTTGGAAATATAATGGTTTGCTGCCGATACGAGTTTTTGTATTTTATGTTGATCAACACTGTCTAGCGCAGAGCCATAGTCGCTTTTGGCTCGGTAGCGTACTTCAACAAATACTAATGCTTCTTTGTCTTGCATAATTAAATCTATTTCGCCCGTACGGCAACGATAGTTCTTCTCGACTAATGTAAGTCCCTGTTTTTGAAGAAACGCACAGGCTTCATTTTCAGCAACTTGGCCTTGTTGAGAGGTTTTCATTGATTAGTAATTTGTGCTGAAAGATCAGGTGTTAAATTTGGTGTTTCGCCCAGTGATTCGGGGCGACCTTTTTGAATTTTGGCCCAAAGTAATTCGCGGTAAATTTTGTTCTGAGCATTTACACTCAGTTTGCCAGTGGTGCCTTGATAACGATCAAAATTATTGGCAGCTAAACGCTGTAAGTGTGGAATGATTTGGTAAGCATCAATGCCTAACGCAGCAAAACGAGGCAGTCTAGATGAGCTGCTGGTGGATTGTAAGTCTAATGAGTCTCGTAATAACTCAATGGATGGGTCGTTTGATAATAACCAAGGTAAATCACAGTAGGTAATGCCATTGATGTCTTTGTCGGCTGAGATATTTTCATTGCCTGAAAAAACATGTGAAGTTGCAAACACGGGTAGGTCAGATGCGTAATGAAAACTTAGCTGTGGTCTAATTTGTCTGGCTTGCTGGGGTGAAGCTGCAATAAAAATAAAGTCGGCATCTTGTCTGCGTCGTGGTTCGAATTCGACTTTTGCTTTAACAATTGATTGTACGGCGCGGCGGCGTTGTTCGCTCTGATTTAATTGTAATAAGCTTTTAATTGCAACAGAGTAATCAGGGCTCTGTGGTTCATATCGTTCTGACTGCAGTACAGTTCCACCTAATTCATGGAAACGGTTACTAAAAGCGGCTAGCAAGCGGGTTCCCCATTCACCTTCTGGAACTAGCACTAATGCGGAGTTTTTGTTTTCATAAGATGCGCGTTCTGCAACTTGCTTGGCTTCATCTTCAGGTAATAAGCCAAATTGATATAAATTTTGTGCTCCCTCTAATTCGCTATCTGAATAATTTAAAGACAGGGTTGGGGCCGGTAATGAGCCTTGGTTGGCTAAGCTGCGTACGGCATCTTTTTGGAACGGACCGATAATAAAATCAGCACCCTCATTGACCGCGCGTTGGTAATAACTCAACGCAGAACTTGGGTTATCGCCCGTATCATAGATTACCAATTCTGGAGGAGGGTTGAATGCATCTCCAAACTCTCTAGCAGTTGTAATGCCTGCGTATACTGCTTCTGCAACTTTTCCATAGCGTCCCGTTAATGGCAGCAGTATTGCAATTTTATTGGGTGCAATATGGAAAGACGCATAGTCTTTTATAATGGAATTGATTATGTGGTTTGGGATTCTATGATTTGGAAATTTTGTACGCCATTGTTGTATTTCACTATCTAGAGAGGGTTGATTTTGATGTGGCCGTTTTTGAATAGCGACTAAATTTAACCATGCGGTTAGTTCTGGGCTATTGCTGCTAGTAGACCAAGAATTTAGCTCTGTGTTATTAGTATTAAGTAAAGTTTGCCAGATCAGTTCATTATTTTTCTTAAGTTGATTTGGTTTTCTTAATAATTGATTTAACGCAATGCGCGTTTCAATGGATTGCTTCATTTTGCCAGCACTCTTTAGTGCTTTGGCACGAACGGCAAGTAAGTGAGGATTGTATTTTTCAGATATATTAATTAGTTTTTTAGGTGCAATATCTAAAGCTGCTTGTGGTTGTCCATTTAGTAATGCAAGTTCAGCTGAGGCAACGCGTTTACGGACTAAAAGATCTTTTGTAAGAACACTTTCGTCGACCGCACTTAAGTATTGTTGTGCCTGTGCCTTGGTTTCAGGTTGCAATACAGATTCAGCTGCTCTAATTTGTAATGCTTCTTTTTGAGGAGAGGATCGAGTTTCAGCTTCTGCCCAAAAGATCGCTGCGGCTTCTTGATATTTGCCTGCGTTCAGAAGTCTCTCGGCTCGCCGTGTTTGCGAGCTGTTTTCAGTATCAAATACCTTTCCAGTATTTAAAGGAAAGTCTGCACAGCTTGTAAGTATGGCGATTACGGATAGTGAAATGACTAAAAGTATTACTTTATGAGCTACTGTATGTGCTGGCCTATATTGAGGCATAGTTTGGGTATGGGGGTTTTGCATTATATTTTTTATCAATAGTTTATCTAGTTATTACTGTGGTTATTAGTGTGGGTTAAGTTAAATGAGTGAATATGGCACCTTATATGTTATCGCTACTCCTATCGGCAACCTTGCGGATATTACACTACGTGCGTTAGATATTATTAAGAACGTTAAGACTTTATATGCTGAAGATACTCGCGTTACTAAACATCTATTAGAGCACTATGGTATCCAAGCTAAATTGCAGTCGCTACATGATTTTAATGAATCTAAGAAAATATCCTCTGTTATTGAGCAGCTGCAATCCGGTGCTGATATTGGGTTAGTTTCGGACGCGGGGACTCCGTTAATTAGTGATCCGGGCTATAAGCTTGTGGTAGCAGTTCAGGAGGCAGATTTTTGTGTGCGCTCCATTCCAGGGCCAAGTTCTCTGACCGCAGCATTATCGATTGCGGGTGTGCCAACGGACCGCTTTATATTTGAGGGTTTTTTCCCAAAAAGTTCCACGGATCGCGTTAAGTTGTTGAAAAACTTGCGTTTTGAAGCGCGAACTATGATTTTTTATGAGTCTGCGCAGCGTATACAGTCAACCATTGAGGATTGTATAGCGGTCATGGGCGGTGAGCGTAAGGTTGCGCTTATGCGCGAGCTTACGAAACATTATGAGCAACATATCTGTGCTGACTTGGAGCAGGTTCAGCAGCAGTTAATTGCACAAACTGAAAAAATTCGCGGCGAGATTGTGTTTATCCTGCATGGCGATAATTCATCTGAGAATGCAGCCCTAGTTGAAAAAGCACGTCAGCTGCTAGTGGATATGCAACCGCATATGCCGTTAAAAGAAGCTGCAGCTATCGTGTCTAAACATACTGGTATACGTCGCAATCAGCTTTACTCCCTAGGCTTGCAAGAAAAGGGCTCGGATAATTCTAATAACTAGACATCACGTGTGATATCTTCGGCGGTGGAGTTAGCTAAACAGTCGCTGTCTCACTTATTTTAGGAATTTCTCATAGTGCTGGTGGATTAATTCTTAAAATAAGTGGGGCAGAGGAAAGTCCGGGCTCTATGGGCAAGGTGCCAGGTAACGCCTGGAGGATGTGAGTCCATGGAAAGTGCAACAGAAAGTAAACCGCCTAAACATTACCTATTTATTTAGGGTTTAGGTAAGGGTGAAAAGGTGCGGTAAGAGCGCACCGCGCAACTGGCAACAGCTTGTGGCAAGGTAAACCCCACCCAGAGCAAGACCAAATAGGGGGGCGTGGAGCAATCCAACGCATGGCCCGTGCGGTCCCCGGGTAGGTTGCTTGAGGCTTGTGGTGACGCAAGCCCTAGATGAATGACTGTTCTAGACAGAACCCGGCTTATCGGCTGGCTCCACTCATAAACGTCGTCATTTCTTAGTGGGATTTGGCCTTAGCGATGTATCGCAGAGGTTTTAAGATATTTACTCGCTGCAAACTCTTAATCTAATTTATTACTATTCTCTTTTAAGCCCTCAGATTTACGTGGGTTCTTGTCTAAATACCATGTAATTTTAGGGGTAAAAATACTCTTAACTATCTGTCTTATAAGAATTTTTTTGGTTTTTTTCTATGTATTTGCTTGCAATCTATTAGACTCGTTTCTATAGTGTCACAAAGTGGGAAAATGTGGGAAAACATGGAATAACTATCCGTGACCAATAACTATGTTTCATTAAATTATGTTCCAGGGAATCAACGATCTAAATTTGGATGCCAAGGGCCGCATGTCACTGCCTGCGCGTTATCGTGACAGCATCCAAGAAAGTTGTGCTGGTAGCTTGGTGATTACGGTTGATGTGGATCGTTGTCTCCTCATGTACCCCTTACCTGAGTGGGAAGTTATACAACAAAAACTTATGCAATTGCCAAGTATTAATAAACAAGTAAGGCGCTTGCAAAGATTGCTGTTGGGGCATGCAACTGAATGTGAGGTGGATGGGAATAATCGAATTCTTTTGCCACCCCCATTAAGAAATTTTGCGAATTTGAAAAAACATGCAGTGTTAATTGGTCAGGGAAATAAGTTTGAGCTGTGGGATCGAGATGCATGGGAAAGCATGCGTGAACGTTGGCTGAAAGAAGAAAGTAAATTGAGTGATATATCAGGTGCCCTTGAGACACTATCAATTTAAGTAATGTGTAGCGATGTTTCAGACGTACATCATCCGGTTTTACTTTCAGAAGTTATAGAAGCTTTAAGTATTAAATCGAATGGTAAGTATATTGATTGTACATTTGGTAGAGGAGGACATAGTCAAGAGATATTGAAAGGGTTGGGTGTTGATGGAAGTCTTTTGGCAATTGATCAGGACTTAACTGCTATTGAGTATGGTAGAAAAAAATTTAAAGATGATTCGCGTTTGATATTAGAGCAGAAAAATTTTTCGCAAATTGTGCAAGTGGCTAAGCAATATAAATTTGAGCATCAGGTGAATGGAATATTTTTTGATTTAGGAGTTTCATCTCCTCAATTAGACAACCCGGAAAGAGGATTCAGTTTTATGCATGATGGGCCATTAGATATGCGCATGAATACAACACAAGGGTTGAGTGCTGCGGAATGGCTAAGCAAAGTTTCTGCTACAGAGTTGACGAAAGTTTTAAAAGAATATGGACAGGAGCGATATAGTAAAAGAATTGCCAATACGGTTATTGAGAGACGAGTTCTAGAGCCTATAACGACTACTAAAGCATTAGCAGATTTGGTGTTAAGTGTGGTGGGAAGATCACGTGAGCATAAGCACCCTGCGACACGTACTTTTCAAGCGATTCGTATTTATATTAACCAAGAGCTTGATTCTCTTTCAAGGGCGTTAGATGACTGTCTTGGTTTGCTTGCTGATTCAGGTCGGTTATTGGTAATTACATTTCATTCTTTAGAAGATCAACTAGTGAAAAATTTGCTTCATCGGCACACGCATTCGAGTCTGCCGCGAAAACTACCGGTTGCGGAGCAGCATGTGGCCAAATTAAGGCGAGTTTGCAAAGCAATTAAACCTTCAGATGGAGAAGTATCTGTTAATGCAAGAGCAAGAAGTGCGAAGTTGCACGTATTGGAGTGGGTGGCGTGATAGGCAAATTATTAATAATAATAGTTTTGTTTGTAGCCAATGTTGCTACGGGTGTAGGGGTAGTCTATTCAAAGCATTCGATGCGTAAATCGTTTATTGAATTACAGAGTATGCAAAACAACTTTGATGAGTTGCAAATTGAGTGGGGTAGATTTCAACTTGAACAAAGTGCTTGGTCTACACATGGTCGTGTAGAGAAGATTGCTCGTGAAAAATTAAATATGGGTTTGGTTCGCGAAGAAAGATTGGTTTTTCTTAAAAATAATTAAGTTATAAATAGAAATGAAAAAAAATCCAATTTATTCAATGCGCAGAGTTTTTTTACTGTCGCTGTTTGTTATAGGCCTGGGTGGTTTATTTGTCAGATCTGTTTATTTGCAATTGTTTGAACATGAGTTTTTAGAGGAGGAAGGTAAGGCGCGCCATCTGCGAGTAGTCGAAATGCCAGCGCATCGAGGCATGATTTTAGACCGTAACGGTGAGTTACTCGCAGTTAGCACGCCTATCCATTCGGTGTGGGTGAATCCACTTGAGGCATTGCAAAGCCATAAAGTAATTCGTGATGTTGCGCTTATTCTTGAGATGAATGCTGATCAACTAATTAAAAAATTACAAAGTAAAAAAAGTCGCCAATTTTTGTATGTTAAGCGCCATATTGGGCCACAGCAGGCAGAAAGATTAAAACAGCTAGGCGGTAATGGTGTGCATTTAAAACGTGAATACCGGCGTTACTACCCTACAGCAGAAGTGAGTTCGCACGTATTAGGTTTTACTGGAATTGATGATAACGGTTTAGAGGGTGTTGAGCTGGCCTATGAAGATTGGTTGCGTGGTCGACCAGGCGCTAAGAAAGTTATCAAGGATTCATATAATCGGATAGTTGAAGATGTAGAGGCAATGAGTATCCCTGAGCCCGGCAAAGATGTGGTGCTAAGTATAGATAAAAGAATTCAGTATATTGCTTATCGCGAATTGAAGGCAAAGTTATCAAAACACAATGCAAAATCAGCTTCGGCTGTATTGCTGGACGCAAAAACAGGTGAGGTGTTGGCGATGGTAAATGCGCCTTCATTTAATCCTAATAATCGCGAAGGTTACAGTCAAAATACGTATCGTAATCGTTCAGTAACAGATGTATTTGAACCCGGTTCAACTATTAAGCCATTTACCATAGCATCGGCGCTAGAGTCTCAACGTTATTCTCAAAATACCATCATTGATACTTCGCCAGGCACCTACAAAATTGGTGAATTTACAATTCGAGACCATAAAAATTATGGCTCACTTACGGTTAGTGAGATAATTCATAAATCTAGTAATGTTGGCGCAACAAAAATTGCACAAACCATTCCGGCGCAAGAATTATGGTCGACGTTTAGCTCTATTGGGATTAGTCACTCAACTGAATCTGGGTTTCCAGGAGAAGTAGCTGGTTACTTAAAAAGCTTTCATGATTGGCACAAGGTCGAGCACGCCACGTTGTCATATGGTTATGGAATGTCTATGACGAGTCTGCAGTTAGCGCGCGCTTATGCTGTATTGGCTTCAGGTGGAAAATTGTTGCCTATCTCCATGTTGCGAATGTCGGATGAAGATATTAAGAGCCAAGAAGTTCCTGCCATCTTTTCGCCACATACTATTGATAAAGTGGTTGCGATGTTAACAGCAGCGGTTTCAATTGAAGGTACGGGGTCTCGCGCTGCAATAACGGGTTATAGCGTAGCAGGTAAGACTGGGACAGTGCATAAATCTTCAAAAGGTGGATACGAAGAAGATAAATATATTTCTGTTTTCGCCGGTATGGCGCCAGCAAGTGACCCTAGACTGGTATTGGTTGTAATGGTTAATCAGCCAAGTAGAGGTGAATATTTTGGTGGTGAAGTTGCAGCGCCTATATTTTCTAAGATTATGGGTGGTGCATTGCGAATACTTAATGTTTCGCCAGACAAAGTGCCTTTGCAGGCTAACACTATTATTTCGCCAGATTATGCAGGTTAATGTATGCAAGAGCATGATTCACTTAGATGGCCTTTGGGTAAGCTGTTGGAAGGCTGGGTAAACGTGCAAATTAATCATTCAGATACTTCGATAACAGGCTTAAGTTTAGATAGTCGTTCTGCAAGTCAGGGAGATTTATTTTTTGCCTTGCAGGGTTTGCAGCAACATGGCGTTGAGTATAGTCAACATGCCATGGCGAATGGTGCGACAGCGCTGGTTTGGGAATCTAGTAAAGAAGTTAAGGAAGAGGTTCTGCCGCATGGTATCCCATGTATAGAATTAGAGGGGCTGCACAGTAAGCTGGGCTTGATCTGTAAACGTTTTTATAACAATCCATCTGCACGAATAAATGTCATTGCGGTTACCGGTACGGATGGCAAAACATCTGTTAGTCAATTTATAGCGCAAACATTTAATCAGCTAAATGTTCCTTGTGGTGTGGTGGGTACGTTGGGGTATGGCGTCTACCCGAAGTTCGATGATGCGAGTCACACTACCCCCGATGCAGTTCACATGCATGGTTTGTTGTATGGGTTTAATGTGGACGGGGTGAGTAACGTTGTGCTTGAGGCATCTTCGCATGGGTTAAGTCAAGGTAGGTTGCAAGGTGTTGAGGTGAATACTGCAGTATTTACTAATTTAGGTCGTGATCATATGGATTATCACAAATCATATGATGATTACTTCAATGCAAAGAAATTGCTGTTTCAATTTTCTAATTTAAAAAATGCAGTTATTAATGTTGATGATGAAGCAGGTGCGCGCTTAGTTGATGAGTTTTCAAATTCGCTGAATGTGGTTACGTATTCGATTAAATCAGATGCAATAAAATCTGATTCATATGTGAATGCTTTGAATATTGAATATGCTGGTGGGAAAACGAGTTTTAAAGTTGAGTCAAGCTGGGGTAAAGCCGATGTAAAAACAAAATTGTTTGGAAAATTTAATATTAGTAACTTGCTTGCAGTGATGGGGTCTTTGCTTGTGAGTGGTGTTAAATTTGATGATGCGGTGAATGCTATCTCTTTTGTTAATACAGTACCTGGTCGTATGGAGTTTGTTTCTAACGGGCGTGACTCAAGTAATGCTAACTCACCTGCGGTAGTGGTTGATTATGCTCATACTCCACAGGCTTTGATTAATGTCTTAAAAGTTTTACGAGAACATTGTGATGGCAAGCTTTGGTGTGTTTTTGGTTGTGGTGGCGATCGTGATCAAGGTAAACGAAAGTTGATGGCTGAAGCGGTTGAGCAGTATGCAGATTGGGCGGTAATAACAGATGATAACCCTCGCAATGAGGATCCTGAGATCATCACTAATGAAATTGAGTCTGGCTTCTTGTCAACAAAATATTCGTTAATTCATGATCGCAAGTTAGCGATAGAGTATGCGGTTAAACATGCCGGTCACGAAGATATTGTATTAATTGCGGGTAAGGGTCATGAGGCAGTGCAAATTGTTAAGCATGAACATTTACCTTTTGACGATAAGAAAGTTGCCAGTGAGTTTTTAGGGTAAGTGGCCTGATGAAATTATCTTTAGCTGAAATTGCAGAAATTACTAATGGCCAAATATATGGTGACGAAGTTGTGGTGGATGGCTTATCCACTGATACGAGAACGATGTCTGCAGGCAATTTGTTTGTGGCTTTGGTTGGTGATTCATTTGATCCGCATGAAGTTATTGATGCGGGTGATGCAAATCAAGCTGGTGCAGTACTGGTGCAGCGAAAAGTTGATGTAACACTTCCACAAGTTGTGGTTAAAGATACTTATCAGGCACTGCAGCAGTTGGCGGCAGCATGGCGAAAAAGATTTAGTTTGCCTGTTATAGGGGTTACGGGTTCAAACGGTAAAACTTCAGTAAAAGAGTTAATCAAGCAAATACTGAGTGCAAGTCTTTCGTCCTCTTCTGCATCTCCCGATGAGAAAGTCCTCGCTACAGTTGGGAATTTAAATAACCATATCGGCGTACCCTTAACGCTTAGTAAGTTGAATGAAGGTCATCGTTTCGCAGTGATAGAGATGGGTGCAAATCATGCCGGTGAGATTGCAACTTTAGCAAAATTAGCCGAACCCAATATTGGTGTGATAACCAATATTGGGCCAGCGCACCTGGAGGGGTTCGGTTCTTTAGAGGGTGTTGCATCTGCAAAGTCTGAGTTATATCAAAATCTAAGTGAAAATGGTGTTGCAGTGGTTAATGCGGACGAGCACTTTAGAGAAAAGCTAGGGAAAGAGATTGGCGATCATATGCAAATTAGTTTTGGTATAGAGAAAGATGCTGATGTTGTGGGTAAACAAATTTCTGTTGATCAAGTTGAAATTGTTACACCGATCGGTGAAGTGAGAGTAAAGCCACAAGTAACCGGCATGCATGCATTGTTAAATACATTGGCTGCAACTGCGGTTGGTTTAGCGTTAGGGCTAGAGCTTGAAGATATCAAAGCGGGTATAGAGCAAACACAAGCGGTACCGGGTCGCTTGGCGAGGGTTCAGGGTTTGGCAGGTGCTAGTGTGCTAGATGATAGTTATAACGCTAACCCCGCCTCATTAGCAGCAGCGTTAGATGTTCAATCGAAAGAGCCTGGCGAGCATTGGTTGGTTTTGGGAGATATGGGTGAGCTGGGTGATGAAAGTGTGTTTATGCATAAGAAAGCTGCTGAGATTGCTAAACAGTTTGGTGTCTCTCGATTATTTGCGTATGGAGAATTAACTAAGCATAGCGTTAAAGAGTTTGGTGTTGGTGCTGCACATTTTAATGGTCATTCACAATTGATAGAAAAATTACAAAATGAATTGTTCGCTGGAGTGTGTGTTTTGGTTAAAGGTTCACGTGCGATGCAACTTGAAAAAGTTGTAGAAGGTATTCGTACTAATAAAGTTGACAACAATAATCAAATGAATGGTCAAGATATGGAGCAAAGTAGCTATGTTGCTTAGTCTGTTTGAGTATTTAGAGCAATACCATTCTGGTTTTAACGTGTTTCAGTATCTAACGTTGCGTTCTATTTTAGGTGTGCTTACTGCATTGACGATCTGTTTTGTCACGGGCCCTATTATGATTCGTAAGCTGACTAGTTATAGTGTGAATCAAAATGTAAGGTCCGATGGACCGCAAACTCATTTAGCAAAAGCAGGCACACCGACCATGGGCGGTGCATTTTTATTATTATCTATCCTGGTGAGCGCATTATTATGGAGTGATTTATCAAATCGCTATGTTTGGTTTGTGCTGATAACCACATTTTTATTTGGTTTGGTTGGTGCAGTGGACGATGTTAAGAAATTAATAAGTCGGTCTAGCAAAGGTCTTTCCGCTAAAGGCAAATATTTTTGGCAATCTGTAATTGGCTTGGGTATGGCTTTAATTATTTTTTATACAACAAGTTTGCCCGAAGAAACAAACTTATATGTTCCTTTCTTTAAAAATGTCGTGATCCCTATGGGGGCATGGTTTGTATTGCTCACATATTTAGTTATCGTCGGTTCTAGTAACGCCGTAAATTTCACTGATGGGCTAGACGGATTGGCAATTATGCCTGTGGTGATGGTGGTGGGTGCTTTGGGTGTATTTGCATATGTGAGTGGCAATATAAATTTCTCTAATTACTTATCGATTCCACATTTGCCTTTAACCGGTGAGCTGGTTGTATTTTGCGGCGCTACGGTAGGTGCTGGTCTAGGGTTTCTTTGGTTTAACGCTTATCCGGCTCAGGTGTTTATGGGAGACGTGGGTGCGCTGGCGCTTGGCGCGGCTATGGGAGTTTTAGCGGTACTTGTTAAGCAAGAAATTGTTTTAGTGATTATGGGCGGTGTGTTCGTGCTGGAGACAGTGTCGGTAATGATGCAGGTCATCTCTTTTAAGTTAACCGGTAAGCGGATTTTTCAAATGGCACCACTGCATCATCATTTTGAACTTAAAGGTTGGCCTGAGCCAAGAGTCATTGTTCGTTTCTGGATTATTACAGTGATTTTAGTGTTAGTTGGTTTAGCGACCTTGAAGCTTAGGTAATAGTTGTAAATTTGGAATGAGTTTAGCATTGCAAACAAATGATATAGACAATGTTGGTGAAACTATTGTGATTGGTCTAGGAGAGACAGGTTTTTCTGTGGCGCGCTATTTGCGTAAACAGAATATTGTTTTTTCTATGTTAGATACGCGAACTCATCCGCCTTTGCTTGCAGCATTCAAGCAAGACTTTCCCGAGGTTGATGTTCGCCTGAATGCGCTGTCAGAAGGCGAACTTGCAAATGCTGCACAAATTATCGTTAGTCCTGGCATTGATATTCATGAAGACATTATTAAGGGCGCGATAGTTAATAATGGTTGTGAGTGTATTGGAGATGTCGAGTTATTTTCACGTAGTACAGATATACCAATTGTGGCGATTACGGGTTCTAATGGGAAAAGCACGGTAACTAGCCTATTTAATGAAATGGCAAGAGCTTCGAGTATGAGCTCATATGCAGGGGGTAACTTAAGCCCTCCAGCATTAGATCTTCTCAACCATAAAGATGCAGAGCTCTTTGTTTTGGAGTTATCAAGCTTCCAACTTGAATCTATTAAGTCATTGCAGCCTGAAGCAAGCGTCGTGTTAAACGTATCTCCTGATCATCTGGATCGTCATGGTGATGTGGGCAATTATGCTGCGGTTAAAGAGCACATATATTCACAAGCTAAGTTTAGTATTGTTAACCGTGATGACGAATATGTCTCACAGATGAAATATTCTGGCGAAGTAATTTCTTTTGGTTTAGGTCATCCAAAGGAAGGAGAGTTTGGAGTTATTAAAGAAAATGGCAATTTATATGTTGCTTTTGGTGACCAATGTTTGTTGCCTATTGAAGACCTTGCTTTGCAAGGTGAGTCTGGCACCTTAAATTCACTTGCTGCTTTAGCTTTAGGTCACGCCTTGCAGTTACCGATGCTAAATATGCTGGATAAGTTGAAAAGCTTTAAAGGATTGCCTCATCGCTTAGCGTTAATAACAGATAAAAATGGCGTGTCATGGTTTGATGATTCTAAAGGTACGAATATTGGTGCCACGATAAGCTCGCTAAGAAGCCTAGAGAAAAATATTATCTTAATTGTAGGCGGAGTATTTAAGGGTGGTGATTTAGCTCAGCTAAGAGAAGCAGTTATTACACATGCCAAGCATGTGATTTTGATGGGTCAAGATGCAAGTGTTCTAAAGCGGGGGCTTGAAGGTGATTTATCTATTGATATGCCTTTTGAGATCGTTAGTTCAATGAACGAGGCGGTAGAAGTTGCACAAAAAGCTGCTGTAACAGGGGATCAGGTTTTATTGTCTCCAGCCTGTGCAAGTTTTGATATGTATGCAAATTATATAGAGCGTGGTTGTGATTTTGAGAGATGTGTGAAGGGACTTTCATTGTGACTTCAGCTAAGCGTATAACTCATAAAAAAATTTCTAGCTCTGATATTGAATTGGCTAAGTATTGTGATGCCAAGCTTATGTTTGCGGTTGTGATGTTGCTTGGAATTGGTTTGGTTATGGTGGCGTCATCTTCAGTTGAAATTGCGGATCGACATACTGGGGATCCACTATATTATTTTAAGCGTCAATTTATATTTGCTTTGATGGGTATCTCTGCTGGGTTTGTATTGACTAAAGTGCGTCTTACACATTGGGAAAACTCAGGTATGGCCATACTATTTTTTATGGTGGTGTTGTTAATGCTTGTGCTTGTCCCGGGATTGGGTAGAACGGTGAATGGAAGTACACGATGGTTAGCGTTGGGGCCATTTGGGTTGCAAGTTTCTGAGGTCGTTAAACTGTTATTAATTGTTTATCTTGCAGGATATGTTGTAAGACAAGGTAAACAAATTCGCGAATCATTTATTGGGTTTGCTAAACCTATGCTTGTGTTAGTGGTTTTGTTTACGTTTTTACTGCTACAGCCGGATTTTGGTGCTGCAATGGTGTTGCTCATCACAGCATTGGGAATGCTGTATTTGGCAGGTGTTAAATTCTGGAAGTTTGGGCTTTTATTGTTAGCCTCAGGAATTTCGATGGGTTTTGTAGCGATTTCTTCCCCTTATAGAGTTGAACGTTTTACAGCATTTTTAAATCCATGGTCAGACCCATTTGGCTCTGGTTTTCAACTCACTCAATCATTGATTGCCATTGGTAGTGGTGGATGGTCTGGTTTAGGGCTGGGTGCAAGTGTGCAAAAATTATTTTATTTGCCTGAAGCCCACACTGACTTTGTATTTGCAGTGATTGCAGAAGAGCTAGGGTTATTTGGAGTGTCAGCCGTTCTAGCGTTATTTGTACTTTTGATTTACCGATGTTTTGTGATTGGCAAAATGGTTGAAAACAAAGGTATGAAATTTGGTGCACAAATTGCCTATGGCATAGGTATTTGGTTGGGACTGCAAGTATTTATAAATATTGGTGTAAATACTGGTGTGTTGCCCACAAAGGGACTGACTCTTCCTTTTATAAGCGCTGGTGGAAGCAGTCTGTTAGTTGTGTGCATGGCAATTGGTTTGATTACGCGTGTATATATGGAGGGTCATGCAAAAACATCCCGAAGATGATTGAAGGGATGGTCTCGCATAATAATATGACTACACAACGCTCACCTGTAATGATTTTAGCTGGTGGTACTGGAGGCCATGTGTTTCCAGCGCTAGCCGTCGCTATGCACATTGAAGAGCAAGACGTACCTGTAATTTGGGTGGGCACTAAGCGTGGTATTGAAGCTAGAGTGGTTCCAGGTGCAGGTTATAAAATTGAATGGATAGCAGTGAACGGGTTGCGTGGCAAAGGCTTTGCTACTTATCTACTGGCCCCATTCAAATTAGCATTGGCTAGCTTACAAGTTACCCGGCTATTAATTAAGTATCGTCCATGCGCAGTGCTGGGTATGGGTGGTTTTGTTGCGGGCCCTGGTGGATTGATTGCAGCATTATTGCGCAGACCGTTAATTATTCATGAGCAAAATGCAATTGCAGGTTTAACGAATAGATTGCTTGCACCGTTTGCTAAACGCATTCTTACAGGTTTTCCTAGCACGTTAGCGCGCAAGAATGTTGAGGTGTTAGGTAATCCAGTTAGAGCGGAGATTTCTCAAATACAGCGAGAATACCCTGTTGCTGAGCCTAGTGATCGGGCATTGCGAGTTTTAGTGTTTGGTGGAAGCTTGGGGGCTCATGCTTTAAATAAAACGGTACCAGAAGCTATTGCGCAAGTAATTGAAGATTTACCAGAAGAGCTGCATCCCGAAGTTTGGCATCAAGCAGGTAAAAATAAGCACAGATTTACCGTTGATAATTACAAGTCTCATAATGTTGCTTGTCGTGTGGATACTTTTATTGATGATATGCAAGAAGCGTATGCATGGGCTGATTTAGTTATATGTCGGGCAGGTGCAATCACCGTGGCTGAATTATCTATTGCGGGTGTTGGCGCAATTTTTATTCCATATCCATATGCGGTGGATGATCATCAGACCGCAAATGCTGCAGCATTAGTGCAAGCAGGTGCAGCGTTGATAATTCCTGAAAAAGAGTTAACGGTAAAAAAACTTGCAAATACCCTGCAAGAATTATTAACAAATCGAACTACATTAAGATCTTTTGCTGAAGCTACGCGTGCATTGGCTAAGCCGCAGGCAGCTAAAGATGTTGCTGATGTGTGTGTGCATGCTTGTTTAGGTAAAGATGATAAAAATATCAATATGGTTAAAGGTTTTTAAATGACATTTAACATTGGACAATTTGCTACACGTAGGATTAAGCGAGTGCACTTTATTGGTATCGGTGGTTCGGGTATGGGTGGAATTGCTGAAGTTATGGTTAACCTTGGTTATAAAGTATGTGGTTCTGATATGCAGCAAAATGTCATGACACGCAAACTTCAAGAACTTGGTGCTACGGTATTTGATCAACATGCAGCAAGTAATATAGATAGTGCAGATGTGGTGGTAATGTCGAGTGCGGTAAAAGAAGATAATCCAGAGGTTATAGCTGCACGCGAACAACGCATTCCAATTGTACCTCGTGCCGAGATGTTAGCGGAATTAATGCGTTTTCGATATGGCATTGCTATCGCGGGTACGCATGGCAAAACCACTACAACAAGTTTAGTAGCATCGATTTTGGCTACTGCCAATATGGACCCTACCTTTATTGTGGGTGGGCGCGTAAATAGCTTTGCGAGTCATTCAAAGTTAGGTGCTGGACAATATCTGGTGGCTGAAGCAGATGAAAGTGATGCATCCTTTTTGCATTTACAGCCGATAATGTCAGTTGTGACTAATATAGATTCAGATCATTTGTCTGCATATGATGGTGATTTTAATAATCTGCAAGATGCGTTTTTGGAATTTATTCATCATCTACCTTTTTATGGTATGACCGTTTTATGTGTTGAGGATGAGACGATTAAGTCATTGCTATCTAAAATTTATCGTCCGTACTTGACCTATGGCTTTGAGAAAGATGCGGACTATCAAATTACTAATGTTGTGATGGAAGGTACGCAAGCAAAATTTGAATTAAATCGTCCAGAAAATGAAGCGACATTGCATTTTGTATTAAATTTACCAGGTATTCACAATGTGCTAAATGCTGTGGCTGCAGCAATAGTGGCGCTGCAGTTAGATGTTGAAGAAAAATATATCCAGGAAGCCTTTGTAAACTTTCAAGGTATTGCAAGAAGGTTTCAAACATATTCAAAGATCAGTATTGATGGTAAAAGCATTCAATTGGTTGATGATTATGGGCATCATCCGACAGAATTAGCAGCAACCATTCAAGCTGCACGTGATGCTTATCCTGAGCAGAGATTGGTTGTGCTTTTTCAGCCACATCGTTATTCAAGAACTAGAGATTTATTTGATGATTTTGTTCGCGTATTGAATGAGACGGATGCATTGATGCTGTGCGAAGTATATGCGGCTAATGAAGAGCCAATTGTGGGGGCGGATAGTGCGGCTTTGTGTCGTGCGTTGCGTGCTCGCGGCAAGTTGGATCCAATTTTAGTTAAAGACCTATCTGAAATTCAAGCAACACTTGAGCATGTAATAAAGGATAACGATGTATTGTTAACCTTAGGTGCTGGCAGTGTGGGTGGGATTGCGCCTGCGTTGTATGAGTCATTTGCGGTGCATCTGTGATGAGCGCAGTCATGGTGAATGAATTAAAAGATAATAAATTACGTGGCAAGCTAGAGTCTGATGTCTCTCTTGCGCGATTTACGAGCTGGAAAGTTGGGGGAGCAGCTGAAATTCTTTTTCAGCCGAAAGATTTACTTGATTTGCAAAACTATATGCAGACATTGGATGCCTCGGTACCAGTAACTTGGTTGGGTAGAGGTACAAATGTTTTAGTACGAGACGGTGGTGTTCGTGGGGCCGTAATTGCTATGCAGAGCTGTATTAATAAGTTGGAAAAACTTGAACGGAATTTAATTCGTGCAGAGTTAGGTGTTCCATGTGCAAAATTAGCACGCTTTAGTGCAGATAATGATTTGGTGGGTGCTGAATTTCTTGCTGGTATACCGGGTACGGTGGGTGGAGCGCTAGCAATGAATTCTGGAGCATATGGTAGTGAAATTTGGAGTTATGTTTCTGAGGTGGAGATGATAGACCGCAATGGCGATATGCATCTAAGAAACCCAAATGAATTTGCTATTGGTTATCGTTCAGTAAAGGGTCTTAATGAGGAATGGTTTGTTGCAGCGACTTTTAGCTTTGAGTCAGGTGATGGTCAGCAAGCAAAGAAGAGAATACGAGAGTTATTAGATCAGCGAAATGCCAGTCAACCGGTAGGTAATAAAAGTTGTGGCTCTGTGTTTAGGAACCCTGAAAATGATTATGCCGCGCGCTTGATTGAGTCATGTGGTCTTAAGGGGAGGACTATTGGTGGTGCACAGGTTTCAACAAAGCATGCAAATTTTATAATTAATATTGGTGATGCTACTGCTGAAGATATTGAGACTTTGATTACAGATGTGCGTAAAACGGTCGAAAATGAATGTGGTTTTTTGTTGTATCCAGAAGTAAAAATTATTGGTGAGGCTGGATGATGTCTGGCGATAATATTATGCAACGAATTGGCAAAGTTGCTGTTTTGATGGGTGGGCCCTCGGCAGAGCGAGAAATATCTCTAAAAAGTGGTGCTGCAATTCTAAATGCTTTGAAAACATCAGGTGTAAATGCAGAAGCGATTGATGTTTCAAGTGATGTATTTAGTGAACTGCAAAATGGAAATTATAACTGTGCCTTTATTGCGCTTCATGGGCCGCTTGGTGAAGATGGTTGCATTCAAGGTGGTTTAGAAGTGATTGGTATGCCGTATACCGGTAGTGGTGTGATGGCTTCTAGTATTTGCATGAATAAACTTATGACCAAACAGATCTGGAGTGGTGCTGGAATCTCAACTCCAAAGTATCGTGTTTTGAGTGAAAACATGAATGAAAGTGAATTGCTTGAAGAGCTTGGGTTGCCGATGATTTTCAAGCCGGTTTCACAGGGCTCAAGCATTGGCATGACGAAAGTGAATAATAAGGCAGATATTGCTGCTGCTTGGGCAAATGCACGTCAATTTGAGGAAGCGGTGATTGCTGAACAATGGGTGGAGGGGGGCGAGTATACCGTTGCCATACTTAATGGTATTGCATTGCCTGTAATTCGACTGGAGACGCCTCATACATTTTATGACTATGATGCTAAGTATCAATCCAGCGATACTCAATATCATTGTCCTTGTGGCTTGATAGAAGTTCTAGAAAAAGAAATTCAAGCGCTTGCAGTTGAGGCATTTAATGCCACAGGAGCAACAGGTTGGGGTCGTGTGGATGTAATGCTGGATAAGAATAGCCAGCCGTGGTTTTTAGAAGTTAATACAGTTCCTGGAATGACTGATCATAGTCTTGTACCAATGGCAGCTAAGGAAAGTGGCATTGGCTTTAATGAGTTAGTAATTAAAATTTTAGCGACATCTTTTAAAGAAGATTCTGAAACTTTATCTGTAGCATTATCGAGCCAAACTTCTGGGGCATGTAGCGCAGCATGAAAACTTTAAAGAAAATTCGTTCAACTAATAAGAAACGTATTAAAAGAAAAAGTGCAACAAGGCTTAAAAAAGTTACAGTGCAATCGTTTTCAAAACGTGATGCTTGGGATGTGATTGTTGTTATTATGTTGTTAACAATCGTGGTGTACTTTTCTGCCTATGTTAGGAATAATCACTTCGCAGTTTCGGCATGGCCCGTGATAGAAAATGTTAATGTAAGTGGCCGAATCGATGCAATCGATCATGATGCATTAAAGAATATAATTCGTGCGCATGCTGCTGGTGGTTTTTTACGTGTGCAAATGGAGCCTCTTGAGAAAGAGTTAGAAAAGTTAACATGGGTGCGCCAAGCATCTGTACAAAGGTTTTGGCCGGACACACTGAGCGTAAACATTTTGCAGCATAGTCCAATCGCACGTTGGGGTGATACAGGGCTCATGAATACATATGGCGACTTATTTTTTCCAAATAATATTAAGCCTTACCGTGCTTTACCAATGCTCTATGGTGAAGAACTTAGAGCTAAAGAATTAGCACGAACATTTGAAAATAGTATGCAACAACTGAGACCACTTAAGCTGCATTTACGTGGCATGTTTGAGGATGAGCGACAATCTATCGTGTTAGTGCTTGAAGATGGTTTGGTGATAGCAATTGGTGATGGGAATGTATCAGAAAAAATTGAGCGTTTTATAACGGCTCATGATCAATACTTGGCAAAAAACTTAAATGAAGTTAAAAAAGTAGATCTACGCTATACCAACGGCTTGGCCGTAGAATGGAAAAGTCCTCAGTTCGCACAAAATTTAGTCCAGCATTTAGGAATGGAACCCAATTTATGAGTCGTAAAGTTGATAAAAGTATGATTGTTGGACTGGATATTGGTACTTCTAAAATTACTGCGATTGTGGGTGAAGTTAATGAAGAAAATCAGTTAGAGATTATTGGTATCGGTTCTCACCCTTCACGAGGTCTTAAGAAGGGTGTTGTGGTTAATATTGAATCTACTGTTCAGTCTATTCAGCGTTGTGTGGAAGAGGCTGAGTTAATGGCGGGTTGCCAAATTCATTCTGTATATGCGGGAATTGCTGGTAGTCATATACGAAGTATGAATTCACATGGCATCGTTGCAATTAAAGATCGCGAGGTCTCCCCTGGTGATGTTGAGAGAGTTATTGATGCGGCAAGAGCGGTAGCTATCCCTGCTGATCAGCGCGTGCTTCATGTTATGCCTCAAGAGTTTGTGATCGATCAGCAAGAAGGTATTCGTGAACCGATTGGAATGTCAGGGGTTCGCCTTGAAGCCAAAGTACATCTGGTGACGGGTGCTGAAAGCGCTGCACAAAATATAATTAAATGTGTGCGACGTTGTGGCTTAGAGGTTGACGATATTATTTTAGAGCAGTTAGCTTCTAGTTATTCTGTGTTAACGGATGATGAAAAAGAACTGGGTATTTGTCTGGTGGATATCGGTGGTGGCACAACGGATGTGGCTGTATTTACCGAAGGTGCAATTAAACACACAGCGGTTATTCCAATAGCGGGTGATCAAGTTACTAATGATATTGCGGTCGCGATGAGGACGCCTACTCAATACGCTGAAGAAATTAAAATTAAATACGCTTGCGCATTGCGTCAGCTAGCCAATCCGGATGACACGATTGAAGTGCCCAGTGTAGGTGATCGAGAGCCTAGAAGACTTTCTCGGCAAACCCTTGCTGAAGTGGTTGAGCCTAGATATGAAGAATTGTTAACGCTTGTGCATGCAGAGTTACGTCGCAGTGGTTTTGAGGATCTGGTTGCTGCAGGAGTTGTACTTACAGGTGGCAGCTCAAAAATGGAAGGTGTTGTGGATTTAGCGGAAGAAGTATTCCATATGCCGGTTCGTTTGGGTTTACCTCAACATATCACCGGATTGGTTGATGTGGTGCGAAATCCTATTCATGCAACTGGTGTAGGTTTGCTTTTGTTCGGACATAAGAATCAACGTATAGGCGAGGCTTCGTTATTTAATGAATCAAGTATGGGTAGTGTACTAAAGAGGATGAAGAATTGGTTTCAAGGGAGTTTTTAATAACTCATTAGGTGTTTTTTTATTTTTTTGAATTAAGTTTTTAGCATGTAACTAGAGGAGAAATATCATGTTTGAATTAATGGACGCGTACAGCCAAAGTGCTGTAATTAAGGTCATAGGTGTAGGTGGCGGTGGTGGTAATGCAGTGCAGCATATGGTCAACTCGGCCATTGAAGGGGTTGATTTTGTTTGTGCAAATACTGACTCACAAGCATTGAAAAATACCAACGCAAAAACAGTCATGCAATTAGGAAGTGAAATAACTAAAGGTTTGGGCGCAGGTGCAAACCCCGTTGTAGGTCGTGAAGCGGCTATTGAAGATCGTGATCGCATCCACGATGTGATAGCAGGTGCTGATATGTTATTTATAACCGCAGGCATGGGTGGCGGAACTGGCACGGGCGCTGCGCCGATAGTTGCAGAAGTTGCAAAAGAGCTAGGAATATTAACGGTTGCTGTGGTGACAAAGCCGTTTCCGTTTGAAGGTGGTAAGCGCATGCAAATTGCTGACACAGGAATTGAGGAGCTAAGTAAGCATGTGGATTCTTTAATAACTATTCCAAATGAAAAGTTATTAACTGTGTTAGGTAAAGATACAAATCTGCTAGATGCATTTAAGTCTGCGAATGATGTGTTGCATGGTGCGGTTCAAGGTATTGCTGAGTTAATTACCTGTCCGGGTTTAATTAATGTCGACTTTGCTGATGTGCGTACTGTTATGTCTGAAATGGGAATGGCAATGATGGGGTCTGGATTGTCTGTGGGCACTGAGCGTGCACGTGAAGCAGCAGAATCTGCGATATCAAGTCCGTTGCTTGAAGATATAAATATTTCTGGTGCTAAAGGTATATTAGTTAATGTTACTGCGAGTGGCAGTCTTTCAATTGGTGAATTTGAAGAAGTCGGAAATCACATTAAAGGCTTAGCATCTGAAGATGCAACAGTTGTGGTTGGAACCGTTATTGATGAATCTATGGGTGATGAGTTGCGAGTAACGTTAGTCGCAACTGGGATTGGCTCTCCTAGAGTTTCAATGCCAGTTAGACCAGCGGTTAAGCTAGTAGAGACTAAACCTAAAGTGGTAATTGAAGATCCTTCTGTTGCCGATATGGATGATGGGCTAGAAGCTCCGGTTGCAATACGCGCTGAGAATCGTGCAAAGGCTGTAGCGAATGGGAAAGAGGATGACTATGATTTAGATTATTTAGATATTCCAGCATTCTTACGACGCCAAGCAGATTAATAGGCAGATTAATGGGCAAATCAGCAAGTTGACTAAAGGCTGATAATTGAGCGGTTACTCTATCAATAACAGCCCGAAGTTGAACTTAATTACATGGAAGTGGCTCAAACTTCCAAGTAATTGAGCTGACGACGTATTTGTAGGATATGTGTAATAATGTCGCGGTTATTAAATGGTGTCATTATGGTGATGTAATAATGATATCACTTCATCGAATTGGCACATCCATATAGGGATGTCCTTTTACTAACTGCGATCGAATAGGATTTACGGCCTGTGATAAAGCAAAGAACGTTAAAAAATGTAATACGTGCCACTGGCGTGGGATTACATACAGGGAAAAAGGTCTATCTGACCTTAAGGCCTGCTCCCGTGCATACGGGTATTGTGTTTAGGCGTATTGATCTTGAGCCTCCTGTCGAAATTAAAGCCAGTCCTGAAAATGTTGGAGATACCAGTCTTTCTACAACCTTGGTATCAGGTGAAGTACGTATATCAACTGTAGAGCATCTTCTATCTGCCATTGCGGGGCTTGGAATTGATAATGCTTATGTCGATGTAAGTGCTCCTGAAGTGCCTATTATGGATGGTAGTGCGGGTCCATTTGTGTTCTTGGTTCAGTCTGCAGGAATTATTGAACAAAATGCACCAAAGAAATTTATTCGCATTATTAAAGCGGTAGAAATAAAAGAGGATGATAAGTGGGCACGTTTTGATCCATTTGATGGATTTAAAGTTGGCTTCACGATTGATTTTGATCACCCTGTGTTCAAAGCAGGGCCGCAAAAAGCTGAACTTGATTTTTCTACAACCTCGTTTGTGAAAGAGGTATCCCGTTCACGTACTTTTGGATTTATGCGTGACTTTGAAACATTGCGTTCACAAAATCTTGCCTTAGGTGGCAGCTTAGATAATTCCATTGCGGTTGATGATCATCGTATTCTAAATGAAGATGGTCTACGTTATGAAGATGAATTTGTTAAACATAAAATTCTTGATGCAATCGGTGATTTGTATTTATTAGGGCATAGTTTAATTGGTGCATTCAGTGGCCATAAATCAGGGCATGCACTAAATAATAAATTATTGCGTAAATTGGTTACGGTAGAAGATGCTTGGGAAGAAGTGACGTTTGAAGACGACGAAGAAAATGTACCTATATTTTATAGTCGTCCAATTAGTGCAAGTTCATAATAATAAAAACACATAATTATTTCTGAATTCTTTGCAATAATTAGATAACCACCAGTCTTTAAGGGTTATTTAGACCGCATTATTTTTCTGTACTTTTTAAACCTCGTTTTGCGAGTTGTTGCATCGCTTTTTGAAGCTCTAAGTCCTTGATACTTTTGGCGCATTGGTTGATGTGATTTGCACTATTTGTGGTTAAGAATTCTGCTTTCGTCGGATGATTTACACCATTGATAACGTTACATATTTTAACCTTTATTTGATTCAAGTATTCCTTTACAGTAAGACTTAGTTCTTGATTCAGTTGCTTCAATATCTCACGTTGTTGGAATCGAATAATGCTCGCTCTACTAGGATCATCTGTAACAATGGTTAGCGTGCGATTATCAATACCAGCGACCCAACAGTGACTGGCTAGGTCTTCTGGCAGCTGCATTTTTAAACTCAATGTGAGTCTATGCAGTAACTTTGCCTTTTTTTGCAGGTCTAGGCTGATGTAGGAAGAAATATTTTTTTGCATCGGGTTGTTATATACACGGATTGTATTAAAACACCAACAAGGACTTTTAATAATAAGTATAAAGAATATACATGAACATTATCATTTTCCCGCGTCCACAAACAAATCATATCTATGCAAATTCATCGCATGGGTTTAGTTTTAATAAAATTGGTGTATTTCTCGGTTTAATAGCGCTCTCTGCTGTTTTATTAGGTGGTGGCTATTTATTAGGTATTTCTTTTGGCCACAAAACAATATTAAGTGAATGGAAGGCTGATGTTAGCGCACAAAAAGATCGACTAAATGTTGCTAAGCGAGAAAGCGAAACACATGTAGATGCATTAACGACAAAAGTAGGTTTATTACAGGCACATATAAATCGTATTGATGCATTAGGGAATATGTTGGTAAGCATGGCAGGATTAGATGCAGATGAATTTAGTTTCGATTCGATTCCAGGCTTGGGTGGGCCAAATTCTTCTGGTGAGGGAGATGCTCAAGTAGATATGGAGATCGATGCCGTACTTGCAAGGCTTAATAATGAAATCATTAATCGTGAGCATCAACTAAGCGTGCTAAATGATTTGCTCATAGACGAAAAGTTAGAGCAGGAAACCCGTCCTCAAGGCCGACCTGTTATACATGGTTGGATATCATCTTATTTTGGTAAGCGAACTAGTCCTTTCAGTGGTAAGACAGAAACCCATCAGGGAGTTGATTTTGCCGGTAAAGCGGGAAATGACGTAGTGTCAGTGGCGGGTGGAGTGGTTACATTTGCAGCTGATAAAGGCGGATATGGTTATTTAGTAGAGATTGACCATGGGAATGGTTATGTCACACGATATGGGCACAACCAGATGATCCATGTACAGGTGGGCGAGGCAATAAAACGTGGCCAAGTGATCGCAAAACTTGGTAGTACGGGTCGTTCAACAGGCCCACATGTCCACTTTGAGGTCATTAAAGATGGTGTGCGCATTGATCCAATGAAGTTTGTTGAATAAGTGCATATTTAGAATAATCTGACTAACAGTAGCGGCATACTAGGTTCCTTTATGCAGCTCTAATTCACTGATGGCTAGTGTATAATCTTCTGGCATTATCTTTGTTAAAATTTATATTTATTCATTTCTAATCTAGCTTTTGCCTGTTTTTACATCAGTCATGTTCGTCTACTCCACATTAAATTAATAATTACGTGCTATAAAATATGTTTCGAAAGGTTACAAATAAGTTGTTTGGAAGTCGCAATCAGCGATTGGTCGGTCAATATGCTAAAGCTGTTAAAAGAATTAACGACTTAGAAGCGTCTTATAAAGCGCTAAGCGACGATGAGTTAAAGAATAAAACTTCTGAATTGCGCGGTTTGCTGAGTAATGGAACTACATTAGACGAAATTCTTCCTGATGCATTTGCAACAGTACGTGAAGCTGCAATTCGTGTGTTAGGTATGCGTCATTTTGATGTACAACTTATTGGTGGCATGGTCTTGAATGATGGCAAAATTTCTGAAATGCGTACTGGTGAAGGAAAAACTTTAGTTGCCACATTACCTGTTTATTTGAATGCGCTTTCTGGCAAAGGTGCTCACGTTGTTACTGTGAACGACTATTTAGCAAAACGTGATGCTGAATGGATGGGGCAGGTCTATGAATTTCTAGATCTTAGTGTAGGTGTGGTAACGGGTGGCATGATGCATGAGGAAAAAAAACAAGCTTATGCTGCTGATATTACTTACGGAACTAACAATGAGTTTGGGTTTGATTACTTGCGCGACAATATGGAATTTTCAATTGAAGGTTGTGTGCAACGTGAATTGAATTTTGCTGTGGTTGATGAGGTTGATTCAATATTAATTGATGAGGCAAGGACACCATTGATCATTTCAGGCCCAAGTGGCGAGCATTCAGAGATGTATATCGCTATTAATAAACTGGTGCCAAAGTTAGTTGTTCAACAAGAAGAAGATGGTCCGGGTGATTACAGTATCGATGAGAAGAGTAGACAAATTCATCTTACAGAGGAAGGTCATCAAAACATTGAAGACTTACTAGCAGGACAGAATCTTCTGGGTGATGGAGAAACTCTATATGACACTACAAATATAGGCCTATTGCATCATGTGAGCGCAGCGTTGCGAGCGCATACACTGTTTCAAAAAGATGTGGATTATATTGTACAAGACGGGCAAGTAATTATTGTAGACGAATTCACTGGCCGCACAATGCCGGGTCGACGCTGGTCAGATGGTTTGCATCAAGCGGTTGAAGCTAAAGAAGGTATGAAGATACAGAACGAGAATCAAACGCTCGCATCAATTACTTTTCAAAATTATTTCCGGCTCTACAATAAACTTTCAGGTATGACCGGTACAGCTGATACTGAAGCATTTGAGTTTGAATCTATCTATGGCTTGGAAGTTGTTGTGATTCCTACACATAGGGATATGGTTCGTAATGATATGGGTGATTTGGTTTACCTGACGTTGGATGAAAAATATGATGCAATCATTGAAGATATAAAAGATTGTGTGCAGCGTGGGCAACCTGTTTTAGTCGGTACAACTTCAATTGAGTCTTCTGAACTTATATCTGGTGTGCTAAATAAATCCAATATTGAACACCAGGTGTTGAATGCGAAACAACATGAAAAAGAATCACAAATTATTACCCAAGCAGGTATGGCGGGCAGGGTTACGATTGCAACGAATATGGCAGGTCGTGGAACCGATATTGTATTAGGTGGTAGTTTGGATGCAGAACTTCAGCAGCTCGAAGATACTACTCGTGCTGAAGCCGTTAAAGAGGCCTGGCAATTAAGACACGATGCTGTTCTTAAGTCGGGTGGTTTGCATATCATTGGTACTGAGCGACATGAATCTCGTCGTATTGATAATCAATTGCGTGGTCGTTCAGGGCGTCAAGGTGATTCGGGTTCGACTCGTTTTTATCTATCTATGGAAGATAATTTGATGAGGATTTTTGCATCCGAGAAAGTGCGTGGATTGATGCAGAAGCTGGGCATGCAGGAAGGTGAGTCGATTGAGCATCCATGGGTATCAAAAGCAATTGAAAATGCGCAACGTAAAGTGGAAGCACATAACTTTGATATTCGTAAAAATCTTCTTGAATATGATGATGTGGCAAATGACCAGCGCAAAGTGGTGTATGAACAAAGACGTGACCTAATGCTAGAAGAGGATATTTCTGAGAATTTAGCCGCTATTCGAGAAGATGTGGTTGAGGCGGCCATTAGCGAACATTTGCCCGCTGGTAGTATGGATGAACAATGGAATATTGAAGGCTTGACCAATGCGTTTAAAAATGACTTTGGGTTAACGTTTCCCGTTCAGCAGTGGCTTGATGATGATGATGCAGTTGCAGAGGATGAGGTTCGAGAAAGGATACATCAACGCGTAGAAAAATTATTTAAAGAGAAGCAAGACCGTGTCGGCCCAGAAGTTATGCGCAGGCTTGAGAAAGATATGATGTTAAAAGTGTTAGATAATCGCTGGAAAGAACATTTGGCGGCTATGGATTATTTGCGGCAGGGAATTGGCTTGCGGGGGTATGCGCAGAAAAACCCTAAGCAGGAGTATAAGCGTGAGGCTTTTGTTATGTTTCAAGAGATGCTTGAGCAAATAAAGAATGAAACCATTTCATTAATTTCTAGAGTTGAGCTGCCTACTTTGGAAGAAATTAAAGCAATGGAAGCTGCACAACAGGTGCCTGATAATATTCAATTCCAGCATGCTCAAGCGGACGATGTCTTGAACCCAGAGCAATCGCAAGCAGCAATGCCTCCACAGGTGGAAGATCAAGCTAAGCAGGCACCTTATAAGCGCTCAGATAAAAAATTAGGGCGTAATGACCCCTGCCACTGCGGCTCTGGTAAGAAATACAAACAGTGTCATGGTAAGTTGGCATAAGTAGCAATTCTATGTTTGTTTGAATAATAATATTTACACTTTCTATGATGTGAGTTACGTTTAACTATGGCGATCTCACTACAACCTCCTACTAACTTGCTACCTATAGCAGGTATCAAAATTGCAACTGCCGCTGCAGGCATTAAATACCAAGATAGAGATGACCTGGTCTTGTTTGAACTGATAGAAGGATCCTCTGCGGCGGTCGTGTTAACAAAAAATCAGTTTTGTGCAGCACCGGTTGAAGTTACCCGAACACATATAAGCACTTCTAAGCCTAAGTATTTATTAATTAATTCAGGAAATGCTAATGCAGGGCAAGGCAAACAAGGTCTTGCTGATACAAACAAAACCTGTGTTTCTCTTGCAGCTATTGCTCAATGCACTGCATCAGAAATTCTTCCATTCTCAACAGGTGTGATAGGTGAGCCACTTCCGGTAGGTAAAATTGACAGTGCTTTGCCTGCTTTATTAAGCAGTCTTCAAGAAGACGCTTGGTTAAGTGCTGCAAATGCAATTATGACAACCGATACGATTGCTAAAGGAGTTTCTGATCAGCTAAATTTCGATGAAAATATTATTTCAATTACGGGTATAGCAAAAGGTTCTGGCATGATTCGACCGGATATGGCGACCATGCTTGCCTATGTTGCTACTGATTTAAATATTGGTGATCAAGTGTTGAATGAATTATTGAATCAAGCTGTTGAGCAGTCATTTCATCGAATTACTGTAGACGGGGATACTTCTACAAATGATTCATGTGTGCTTATGGCTACGGGTGAATCGAACTTACACTTCAGAGATCTTTCGGAACAAGCAAAAAATAGTTTTATTGTTAAATTAAATTCTATTTTTCTAAAGTTAGCTCAAGCTATCATACGAGATGGCGAGGGCGTAACAAAATATATTTCTGTAAAGGTTGAAGGTGCACAAAGTGTTGGGGTTGCTCGAGATATTGCTTTTGCTATCGCGCATTCTCCACTCGTAAAAACTGCTGCATTTGCGAGCGATCCTAATTGGGGGAGAGTATTGGCGGCAGCGGGCCGTGCAACTAAAGAGCCTATGGAAATGGAAAAATTATCGTTGTATATCAATAATTTAATGGTAATTGATTGTGGTGAGCGGTCGAGTAAATATAGCGAAGAAAGTGGCCAAAAAGAAATGCAGAAAGCTGAGATAGAGTTTCGTTTGCAACTTGGTAAGGGTGATTCTGAAATTACGATATGGACAACAGACCTTTCGCATGAGTATGTAAAAATTAATGCGGAATATCGAACTTAGTCCGCTGTGCGTGATACAGCTGTGCTTAATACATAAGTTACCTTCTAGTGAGTATTGTTATAGAGAAAGAATATATTCATGTGGTAATTGCAGTAATTTTAAATTGTAAGCAAGAGGTTCTTGTTAGCCGGAGAAAGGCAGATGCTCACTTGGGTGGTTTGCTTGAATTTCCTGGCGGTAAAGTTGAAGAAGGAGAGTTAGTAGAAGATGCTTTGTGTCGAGAGCTGCTGGAAGAGATAGGTATTCACGCATCAGTTTCTAATCCACTTATTCAGATACCCTATTCTTATCCTGATCGTAATGTATTGTTGGATGTTTTTTTAGTTGATGATTTCTCAGGTAGTGTGATTGCGCAAGAAGGGCAAGAAGTTTTCTGGAAAAGCATAGCGTCATTGCATGACATTGATTTTCCAGCTGCAAACTTTGGTGTACTGCGAGCATTACAGCTTCCTAAACTACTTCCAATAACACCAAATTACTCTGCAGACCGGGACAATTTCTTAATCAATTTTGAGAGACTAGTGTGTGGAGATGCAATACAAATGATACAACTCCGATCACATGAGCTTGGAGACGATGAGTATGTGAAGCTTGCTAAAAACTGTTCTGCTTTGTGTAAAAGAAATGGTGTGAAATTAATTTTAAACAGAGATGTAGAAACCCTTAATAAGGTACGTGATGCCGATATACATATACACTTAACGAGTAGTAGATTGCTTGAATCTACAAACAGACCGCTAAGTGATAAAAATATAGTTGGTGCTTCATGCCATAATCTGGGGGAAATTCAACATGCTAACGCTCTTAAATTAGATTACATAATTCTGGGTCCTGTTATAGAAAAAAGTACTATTAAAGATAGTGTGAATTTAGGCTGGGAGGGCTTTGCGGACCTTGCCAAACAATCTGTAGTACCTGTTTATGCTATTGGTGCATTAAGTGTGGCAGAGGAAGAAAGTAGTGCTATGAATGGTGGGCAAGGTATTGCAGCAATTAGGAGTTTTTGGGGGAAGGTAATAGATTAAAAAGTGCAACACGCTAGTTTGAAATCAATATTTAATCCGGCTTGTTTGGGGGTAATGTTTGGGTCGTCTTGCGATAAAAATCGAATTGAAAAACGATGCTTGCCTGCGCTGCATTCAGGAAAGAAATTAGCTTTTCTCATAATAGCAATGCGAATTAGTTGGTTGGGCGCATTAGGGTCAAGATTCTGATCGTAAAAACCTTTAGTGGCAGTTTTATTTATATATTGAGTGCTTTCTCTAATTAAGTGTAGTGCTTGGCTGACACTTTCTTGGACAATTTCAAAAGGTGCGATCCATTCAAGTAGTATTTTATTTCGATGATTGAAAGGTAATTCAAGCCAATGGTGGTATTCTGGTAAATCAAAATCACAGGTCCCACCAGGAATAACGGCTCGTTGTTTAATGCTATTTATAAAGTCATTTTCTTTTAAGTGATTGCCAATTTGGCCACGAACTGTATGTAAGCGATCAAATATATTTTTATGTTTGGTTAAGATTTCCGTTAATTTACTAGCATTTAGCTTGGGTTTGTTTGCCAGCTGTTCAAGTGTGTCAATTTGACGTTTTAATTCTTTTAGTAATTCGTGTTTTAGATCACCACGAGATACTAGGCTTAACACTTCGATTAGTGCTAACAAAGCTGCATGTGAGTCAGATGCACTATCCTGTTTGGTAAAAAAATCAAAGCGACGTGTAAGTTCTTCGTAACGTAAAAACGTACGCATGCGTTCATTTAATGGCTGTTCATAGCAAATATCTGTAGAGGTATTGGTTGTTTCTATTTTGGTGTTCATATTTATCTAACAGCTTTGCCGAATTCAGTGTACTTTTTGTTTAACATGATTATTTTATTTTTTACAGATGTGATGCTACCACTATTTTCAATAATGTCATCTGCTAGAGATAAACGACTATTTCGATCAATCTGGGTTTTTATAATATTTTTAACGAGATTATCATTGCATCGATCACGTTGTGTGACGCGTGAAATTTGTTCTTCAATAGTACAGTCTATAACAAGAATACGATCAAGAAATTCAGTTCGCTCTTTTTCAAATAATAATGGGATAACAACTAAGCAATATGGTGCATCAAGCCTAGTAAGGTCTTCTTCTATTTTATCAAATACTAAGGGATGAAGTATTTTTTCAAGCGTGCTGCGGCTACTGGGATCGGTAAAGATTACTTCACGGAGTTTTTGCCGCAATAGATGATTATTTTCATCTAAATATTCTGTTCCGAGTTGCTGGGCAATTTGGTTGACTACTGGCCTGGTCTGAGTCAACTCTCTAGCGATAACGTCAGCATCAATGATGGGAGTGCTAAAGAGATCATAAAATAGGTCAGATACAAGGCTTTTGCCGCATCCTATTCCGCCTGTGAGACCTACTACCAGCATAGTTGCTTTGATTGTTGGTTATATAGCTTTATCTAAATACAAGGAGATTAGTTGGTTACCGTACAACATAGCAATCCATCCTGCTATGGCTAAATATGGGCCAAAAGGAATGGGTTGGCTGCGCTCTTGAAGCTTAGAGACAATCATAAATATTCCAATTACCGCGCCTGCTGCAGATGATAGTAGAATTATCAAAGGTAGAAATTGCCAGCCTAACCATGCACCCAGGGCTGCAAGTAACTTAAAGTCTCCATACCCCATGCCTTCTTTTCCAGTAATTAGTTTAAATAGATGGAATACTAGCCATAGTGCTAGGTAACCAAATATTGCTCCCAGTACGCTGGAATTTAGGTCTGTGTACGCACCAAAAAAATTAAAGATAATTCCAAGCCACAGTAACGGCAAAGTTAGATTGTCAGGTAGAAGTTGGGTTTTGATATCAATGCCACTAAGCGCAATTAAATACCAAGTAAAAATTACTCCGCCTAATGCTTGTAAGCTGAAGCCATATTTCCAAACGATCGCTATAGTAAGTATCGCAGTGAGTAACTCTATTAACGGGTACTGTGGCGAAATTTTTATACCACAACTACTGCATTTTCCTTTCAAGAATAAGTAACTAATGATTGGGATGTTCTCAATTGCTTTAACTTGATGATTGCAAGCAGGGCAGTGTGATCTAGGTACACTTAAGTTGTATTTGGGAAGTGCAGATGTATCTAGATCAGGGTTAAGCAGTTCTTGGCACTCGCTTGACCATTGTCGTTCAAGCATCACTGGTATTCGATGAATGACAACGTTAAGAAAGCTGCCAATAAAAGCGCCAATGATGAAGCTATATGTAAGCAACATTGCCGTGTTATCAGCGATGTGACTCAGGATCGAGTTATCTAGAAAATCCAATTATTTCAGCTAATAAAGAATTGAAGAGGTTTTTTTAAACTACCGCGCCTAGTTTGAAGATAGGTAAGTACATGGCAATTACCAGTCCACCAACTACTACGCCCAAAATCGCCATAATCAGCGGCTCTAATAGACTGCTTAAGCCATCCACCAAATTATCAACTTCAGCTTCATAAAAATCGGCCACTTTACTTAACATTTCATCTAGTGATCCTGATTCTTCGCCAATTGCAACCATTTGAACTACCATATTAGGAAATAGATCTGTGGAGCGCATGCTTTGCTGCAACTGTGTGCCGGTAGCCACTTCATCTTTCATGCGAAGCGTTGCTTGTTCAAAAACTGAGTTGCCGGTTGCGCCCGCTACAGATTGCATGGCTTCAACTAAGGGTACGCCAGCAGCAAACATAGTGGCTAACGTCCGTGCAAATCTAGCGATAGCAGATTTTTCTAAAATAGCGCCAATTACTGGAATTTTGAGAGAGGCTTTATCTAATCCGCGCCGCAAAGCTGGGGATCGTTGTTTGGCAGTAATAAATCCAAAAACTGCTGCACCTATACCAAAAAGGACTAACCACCAATATTTTTGCATAAATTCAGATAAACCGATCACCATCTGAGTAAACGCAGGTAGGTCAGCGCCAAATCCTTGGAAAAGTTCTTGAAATTGTGGGACTACAAATAATAAGAGTATGCCAGACACGATGAACGCAACTACTAATACAGCTGTTGGATAAAATAGTGCTTTTTTAACTTTGCCTTTTAATTCCTCAGTTTTTTCTTTGTACATTGCAATTTTATCAAGCAATGTTTCCAGTGCACCAGATTGTTCACCTGCATCAACCAGATTGCAAAATAAGTCATCAAAGTATTTTGGATGTTTTTCTAAAGAGTTAGCCAAAGCGGTGCCAGATTCTACATCGCCTTTAATGTTCAAAATGAGATCTTGCATTTGTGGTTTTTCATGACCTCTACCTATGATCTCAAAAGCTTGAACTAGAGGTACACCGGCCGCCATCATGGTTGCCAGTTGTCTTGAAAAGATCGCTATATCTTTTGCATCAATTTTCTTGCCTTTTCCGAATAAAGGTTTGGGCTTTTTCTTAACCTTCAGTGGATTAATGCCTTGTCGACGTAGGTCAGCTTTCAACAAAATTTCATTTGAAGCTTGTGCTTCACCTTTAACGCGAGTGCCTTTACGGTCTACACCTTCCCATACAAAAATAACTGCATTAGGGCTTGTTGCTGTCGCAGTTGCCATAGTCTTAATCCTTGGTCACACGGTTTAGTTCTTCAAGACTTAAAATGCCTGATCGAACTTTTTCTAATCCTGAAGCACGCAGATCTGGATAACCTTCTTTTTCAGCTTGCTCAGCTAA
>JBGCDX010000016.1:0-17425 GCA_045105815.1 Gammaproteobacteria bacterium | reverse complement strand
TAGGTAAGCTATTATTTGTTTTTCACTTAATTTTCGAAAGGTGACTTGAAAAGTTTCGCAACTGACGTGTTGTGAATTCGATTTGGTATTGATGACACATAAGCCGGTATAAAAGGTGATGGTTTTGCCGCTTGATGCTTTTAGTTGTGCGATGGCGTTTTCATGATTGCCTGGTTTGCTGATAATGTTGCCTTTTAATACTGCACATTGGTCGGAACCGATGACTAAGGCATTGCTTTGCTGACTGGCTACGGCTTTCGCTTTTTCTTGTGCTACACGAGAAACATAATTTTCTGCTGACTCTCCCTTTTGTACCGATTCATCAATGTTGGGGGCGACACAGGTCAGGCTGGGTAATAAGGGTGTTAGTAGTTTTTTGCGATATGCTGAACTGGAAGCTAAAACGATATTCATAATTATTAAGTATTACTTTTAAATGCTTGTTTATCACTCATTAAGCGATAATGAAGCAATGCACGTTATTTCGTATACTTTATTACATGTCAGAGTCTAAACCAGAAGATAAACCGAAACATAATTCAGAGCATGAACCGGAATGTGAGCCGAAATTTGAACAAGCGCTCGCACTCAAGCCACTACCTATTCGTTTTGATCCTGAGAAATTTGCGGATCATGAAAGGAAGCTGGAGGGTCCGGTTGCCTCTAAAGGTATGCTGCGACTAAGAGAGAACGTACTCACGGTAAATCAGACTGTGGACGCTAAGGTGGAATTCTCTAAGGGCTATTACGGGTACCCTTTGGTTTCTGGTGAGGTGAAGGCCCGGATGATGATGAGATGTGAGAGATGCCTGGGGGAGGTAGATATTGAGCTAAATCCTACTTTTAGCGTGTTGGTAAAGCCTGAAGAAGACGTTATTCCTGAAAAAGAGGGTGAAAAGGATGCCGATAAGCCTGATTTTCATGAATATGATGGCAAAAGCCTGGTGTTATCTGAGTTACTAGAAGAGGAATTACTACTGATTTTGCCACTTGTACCTAAACATCAGGATATTTCATTATGTAACCAAGATATGGTAGCTTGGCTCGCTGCAAATGAAGCTCATGACAAGGGGCCAGAGCCCGCTGTTGAAAGAGCAGAGAATCCATTTGCTATACTTAAAAAGCGTTGATTAGTTTGGAGAAGTACCATGGCAGTACAAAAGAGTAGGAAGACACCATCGAAACGTGGCATGCGTAGAGGGCACGATAGTTTGTCAACCGCAGCACTATCAATTGATGGAACCACCGGTGAAACACATTTGCGTCATCACGTTACACCTGATGGGTACTATCGTGGTCGACAGGTTGTAGTGAACGCTGAAGAATTCGAAGACGACGAAGAGTAAAAAATACAAACATGGTGATGGATAACATAACTTTCCATTATCATGCGACTTCATGTCGATAGTTTAGTTTTTCTAGATTAATTCAATTTCTTAACTGAGAACATCAGTGACCAATTTAACTATTTCACTTGATGCAATGGGTGGCGATATTGGTGTAACGGTGGTTGCAAAAGCGGCCGTTAATTATGTAGAAGAACACCAAGATATTTCGCTTATCCTGGTTGGTGATCAAGATTGCATTTTTGCTGAACTCAACAAGTTAAATGTGCAACCAAGTGAACGCCTTAAGGTTCATCACGCTAGCCAACAAGTAGAAATGGATGAACCGCCATCTCAGGCGCTTCGTAATAAAAAAGATTCCTCGATGCGCGTAGCAATTAACCTTGTAAAAGAAGGTGTCGCAGATGCTGCAGTAAGTGCAGGTAACACAGGTGCTTTGATGGCCACAGCACGCTATGTACTAAAAACCCTGCCTGGAATTGATCGTCCCGCCATTACAAGTGCTATGCCTTCTATGCAAGGTAAAACCTACATGCTAGATCTGGGTGCAAATGTCGGCTGCAGTGGCCAGCATTTATTGCAATTTGCAGTGATGGGTTCCGTTTTGGCAAACGCCGTGGATGAAATTAAACATCCAAAAGTGGGTTTGTTGAACGTAGGTGAGGAAGAAATTAAAGGCAATGAGCAAGTTAAGGAGGCGCATGAGTTATTGCGACAAAGCGGACTGAACTATATTGGTTATGTCGAAGGTGATGATATTTACTGCGGAGAGGTAGAGATTGTTGTTTGTGATGGATTTGTTGGGAATGTTTCACTCAAGACGAGTGAAGGAGTAGCAAAGATTGTTGCGCATTATGCAAAAGAAGAATTTACGCGCAATATTTTCACCAAACTTTGTGGTTTGATTGCATTACCGGTCTTAAAAGCCTTTAAAAAACGTATTGATCCAAGACGATATAATGGCGCTAGTTTGTTAGGCTTACGTGGAGTGGTGGTAAAAAGCCATGGCGGAGCAGATGCTTTTTCATTTCAACATGCTATTGAAATTGCTCATATTGAAGCGAGCCAACAAGTGCCAAAGAGAATTGAATCAAAAATTGAAGAATATTTAACACAAGATAATGCAGCATCAACATAATTATCTGTATAGCATGTATATTTTCTTGTATATAAATTAGGGAAAGACCTAGTAAATGACCTACTCAAAAATAATTGGCACAGGAAGTTTCCTTCCAGAGAAAGTGCTTACCAATAAAGATTTAGAAAAAATTGTCGACACTTCTGACGAGTGGATACAAGGTCGTACTGGGATTAAACAGCGTCATATTGCTGCAGATGGAGAAACAACTTGCGATTTAGCCGTTAATGCTTCAAGACGTGCATTAGAGATGGCAGGTAAAACTAATGCGGATGTTGATCTGATTATCATGGCAACGACTACTGCAGATAAAATATTTCCAAGTACAGCTTGCTTGTTGCAAAAACGTTTAGATATACATGGTTGTGCAGCATTTGATGTGCAAGCAGTATGCACGGGTTTCGTGTACGCATTAGCCATTGCGGATAAATTTATTAAAACCGGTAGCGCTAAATGTGCATTAGTAATTGGTTCGGAAACGCTTTCTCGTATATTAGATTGGAATGACCGTGGTACTTGTGTGTTGTTCGGAGATGGTGCGGGTGCAGTAGTGCTGGAGGCTTCTGAAGAGCCAGGGATTTTATCTACCCATTTGCATGCTGATGGTAGTTATGAACATCTGTTACATGTGCCTCACGGTATTTCTCAAGGCTACGAACAACTTAAAGCCGGAGAAGCGTATGTCTATATGGAAGGTAATGCCGTTTTCAAGATGGCAGTTAATACGCTTGGACGTATTGTAGATGAAACCTTGGCTGCAAATAATATCCAGAAAAGCGATATTGATTGGTTAGTGCCCCATCAAGCAAATAATAGAATTATTGAAGCGACTGCACGCAAGTTAAAAATGCCCATGGAGCAGGTGGTAGTTACTGTATCAGAGCATGGTAATACTTCAGCGGCATCCATTCCTCTTGCGCTGGATGTGGCGGTTCGGGATGGAAGAATTAAAAAAGGTGAAACGATTATGTTAGAAGCCTTTGGTGGTGGTTTTACTTGGGGTTCTGCTTTATTAAAATTTTAGCAGTCAGATGGTTTGGTAGCTGTGACTAAGTCTGTTTATCAAGCGAATTGCAAAAAATGCACACGGTTGGCTGAGTTTCTTAAAAGCGCTAAGCAAAAGTATCCTGACTATTTTTGTAAACCCGTGCCGGCGTTTGGCGATCCAAAAGCAAAATTCTTGATTGTAGGTTTAGCACCCGGTATGCATGGTGCCAATGCAACCGGTCGACCTTTTACCGGTGATCATGCTGGTATTTTATTATATGAAACGCTTTATAAATACGGTTTTGCTACAAAAGCGATGTCGGTTAGTGCAGATGATAATTTAAAACTTAAGAACTGCAGGATTACCAATGCTGTAAAATGTGTGCCACCCGCTAACAAACCTACTACGGAAGAAATAAAAATTTGTAATAAGTTTCTAAAAAATGAACTGCAAACACTACAATCTGGTAATGTTATTTTAGCGTTAGGAAAAATTGCACATGATTCAGTGATTCGCTCTTTTGATTTAAAGCTTAGTCAGTATTTGTTTGGCCATGAAAATATACATAAAATAGGTGATGGCCTTACATTAATAAATTCATATCACTGTAGTCGTTATAATACTCAAACTAAACGTCTTACCCAAAAACAATTCGAACATGTATTTAAACAAGTTACAGAACTTCTTAAATAATAACTGATTATAAGCACTAATTTTCATGGTTGAGCTGCATAAAAACCTGAAGTTTGATCCAAAACAATTCGTAAAAACACTCCCGCAAGATCCTGGCGTGTACCGTATGCTGGATGAGAATGAAAAATTTCTTTATGTCGGCAAAGCAAAGAATTTAAAAAAACGCGTCAGCACGTATTTCTCAAAAACACAAGCAAGTGCACGCATAGCAAAGATGCTTACGCAAACCTGTGATATGGAAATTGTAGTAACGAATACAGAAGCTGAAGCATTGTTGCTTGAGAATAATCTTATCAAAGAGCATCGGCCACGTTACAACATCTTGTTACGCGACGATAAAAGCTATCCGTATATTTATATTTCTTCTAAACACAAGTACCCACAAATTACTTTTTATCGCGGGCGGCGAAAAAAAAGCGGCAGATATTTTGGCCCCTACGCAAGTGTGCATGCAGCAAGGTATGCATTAAATCTCTTGCAAAAGGTTTTTAAAGTACGCCAATGCGATGATTACTTTTTTAGTCATCGCAGTCGACCTTGTTTGCAACATCAAATCGAACGCTGTAGCGCGCCGTGTGTAGGGTATATAGATGAAACTAATTATAGGCAGGATATTGATGCGGCCATGGAATTTTTGGATGGTAACAGTGATCAGTTGATAGAACGTTTTGTGGAGAAAATGGACTCAGCATCTGAAGCTTTAGATTATGAACAAGCAGCAGGCTATCGCGATAAAATTGGCATGCTAAGAGAAGTGTCCGAGCAACAATACATCAGCAGTGAAGATGGTAATGTTGATATTGTAGCGGTTTCTAATGAAGGTGACGTCGCGTGTGTACAAGTATTCAATATTAGAGCCGGGATGAACTTGGGAAATAAGAGTTATTTCCCGAAGCTGCCAGAAGCAGAAAAGCCAGGAAAAATATTATCAGCGTTCTTAGGTCAATATTACTTGACTCACATTATTCCTGAAGAAATTATTGCAAGTCACCAGCCAGATGATGTTGATGTACTTAAAGTGATGCTGAGTAATAAGCTTGGTAAAAAAATTGTTATCACACATGCACCCCGTAGCAAGCGAGCAAGATGGTTGGAAATTGCTAAAAAGAATGTTACCACCGCTTTAAAGAGTAAATTAGCCACCAAGGCTGGATTGGCGCAACGGTTTGAGGCCTTACAAGTAGAATTAAAACTGGAAGATATGCCAACAAGGATGGAATGTTTTGACGTAAGTCATACACAAGGCGAGGCTACTGTAGCCTCTTGTGTGGTGTTTGAGCAAGAAGGTGCCGTTAAGTCAGATTATCGTAAATTTAACATCGAGGGGATTGAGCCTGGTGATGATTACGCTGCTATGCATCAAGCATTAACAAGGCGATATATTAGGCTAAAAAAAGGTGAAGGTAAGCTTCCAGATATATTGTTTATAGATGGTGGCAAAGGGCAAGTGAGTAAGGCTAAGGAAGCTTTAGAAGAATTGCAGGTTGAAGGTGTGAAAATTATGGGTGTAGCAAAAGGTGTAGAGAGAAAGGCGGGCGAAGAGACCTTAATCCCAGCAGATGGAAGCCCCGAGATACATCTGGACCCTCATTCGTTAGCCTTACATCTAATACAGCAAATACGGGATGAAGCGCATCGATTTGCGATAACCAGCCATAGAAAACGCAGAAGCAAGAAGCGTATGCAGTCACCATTAGAAAATATCGAAGGTTTAGGTCCAAAGCGAAGACAAAACTTGCTTAAATATTTTGGTGGGATGCGAGGCGTGTCAAAAGCGGGTGAGGAAGAGCTTGCTAAAGTACCAGGGATTAGCAAGAATCTAGCGAAAGCGATTTATCAAGAAATGCATACATCAGGAAGTTAATTTAAAGTGACATACAGTATACCTAACCTTCTGACTTTCCTGCGTATTTTGATAATACCACTGCTTGTTTTTGTATATTATTTTCCACCTAATATCATTGGTATGCGTTTGGCGGCATTATTATTCGCCATTGCTGCGCTAACAGATTGGTTAGATGGCTATTTAGCTCGCAAGCTTAATCAAACCTCAAAGCTAGGCGCATTTCTTGACCCTATTGCTGATAAATTAATTGTGGTTACCGTATTAGTGATGATTGCCGACGAATTTGGGAAGTTATCGATTCTTATACCGGCCCTAATCATAATAGGCAGAGAAATTGCGGTATCAGGGCTTCGTGAATGGATGTCAGAACTAGGATATAGGGGATCAGTATCCGTCTCGATGCTGGGTAAAATTAAAACTACGGCACAAATGGTGTCTTTGTTCCTGCTTTTATACCGTTACCCAATTTTAGGTCTGCCAACATTTGATATTGGCGTGTGGCTGTTATATCTTGCTGCGGCTCTAACGATTTGGTCTATGCTGGTCTATTTTCGTAGAGCGATTAAAGTCTTTGGTTAATTACGCTTTTTAGTAATTAAGGCTTATTGACTCATCGTAAAGGTCCAATAGAATAGGGCGCATTCAGCGGGAATAGCTCAGTGGTAGAGCACAACCTTGCCAAGGTTGGGGTCGCGAGTTCGAATCTCGTTTCCCGCTCCAAATTTTCACGTGGCCTTTACAGCCATGTCGTCGCATAGCAGTTCTGAAACTTTTTTCCAGATTAATAATTGGTTTCCTGTCAGGCTCGCTTCTAAGCTCTCTAAAATACCTGAATAACGTTTATATATTTGCTTTGCAATTTGATTACCTTCCTCGGTAATTTGCAACTGAATAACTCTGCGGTCATCTATGTCATTTTTACGTTCTATTAACCCACGTGTTTCTAAACTGTCTAAATGACGAGATATCGTTGTCGGGTCTGCGTCAATGGTCTTAGCTACATTGGTCGGTGTGACTGCATGGTTCAAATAAAGTATTTTTAATACTAACCATTGATTCATAGTGAGATTGGCTGCACTCAATGGCTGTTTTAGTTGTTGCTTAGCTTTATTTACGATACTTAATCCAAGTAATACAGTCGTTGCGTTGATATCTATGCAGGAAGTTAGGTTTTCCATATCATTTTCATCTTTTGTTAATGTCGTTTGCATGTGTGCTTCCTTGGTAAATTTACAAACTCTGAGGTGTCAATTTGTATCTATTCTGTTCTTTGTTGAGCACATCGTATAAATGCCATATTCATTCCATATTGGGTGCAGGTATTTACTTGTCCTAATATAGACCTGTCTATTCCTTTTGTGATTACAAAACACCATCACAAAACAAGAATTACACGTAATTTTTTGTTGAAAAAATCAATTTCCGTCTAAATATTCTTGCACATAGGCCGATATTCTCAATTGACAATCATTGCAATATGAGAGTATTAAAAACAGTGTAATACTGTATTTAACATGTTAAATATATTTGTGATGATTGAATTGAGTATTTGAATTTTGTTAATTCGAGGATAAAACTTGCAGTCCAACATTCCAACTATTGGTACTTCGACCAAACCAAGTGAAGTAGAAGTAAATAATCAACTTGACCGTATTTTGCAAGGGGAAGAATTTAAGCGTTCGCCTAAAATTACTCATTTTTTAAAGCATGTTGTTACGGAAACATTAGAGGGGAAAAAACAATATATTAAGGCTCACACTATTGCGATCAATGTCTTTCAAAAAGATGAAAATTTCGACCCACAAACTGATCCATTAGTGCGTGTAAATGCAGTTCGGTTGCGTCGAATGCTACGACATTTTTACTCTTCAGAAGGTAAAAACGATGATGTTGTAATCGATGTAGTAAAAGGCAGTTACATTCCGCGGTTTTATTTTCAAAATGAAAGCGCAGCAGGAGCTGAAGAAATTACTGAATTAGTTAAAGGTCATTCATTTCCAACCATAGCCGTTCTTAGTTTTAGAAATTTAAGTGAAAAACTAGCTGACTCAAATTTTGCAGATGGTGTTACGCACGAAATAGTTAGTCAATTAACAAAATTTAAAGAATTAATCGTTATCGCTAGAAGTGCGATTAACCTATCTGAAGATAAATTAGCAAATACAAAGCAATTAAAGAAAATTATAGATGCGCGTTATGTGCTGAGTGGAGGCGTACGTATTGATGATGACAATTTACGTATTAATGTTGAGCTCGATGATAGAGTCTCCCATTCCAATGTTTGGGCGCATGCCTATAATGAAAAGCTAAGTGTAAAAGGAATGCTTGAAATTCAAGATAACATCGCAATGCATGTTGCTACTGCAATTGCACAACCTTACGGAGTGATTATACGTAAAGAGCTTGCATATCTTGGTCGGGGCCTAACCGATAATTTTACTGCATATGAATTGTTCTTAAGATATTTTCAATTCATGAATACGTTTTCATCTAAAGATCATCTTCGTGCACGTGATGCATTAGAGGAGTCTGTTCGAATGGACCCTCAGTTTTCGGATGCTTGGGCAGCTCTTGCCATTATTTATGCCCAAGAATATCAGCTTTCAATGAACCCAATAGAGAGAGACATAGAAGTTAGAGAACTTGCATTCAATACAGCTAGAAAGGCACTAAAAATCGATCCAAATAATTCTCGATCAAAATTCGCTATTTCCATCACTAAATTTATTAATGGTGATATGCAAGGTAGTAAAGAAGAATCGGAACAAGCTTTAGCGCTAAATCCAAATGACTCGTTAATGTTAGCCCAATCAGGTTTGTTTCTTGCTCTTTCTGGGAAATGGAATAAGGGTTTAGAGATGCTAGAACAAGCTCGAGTGATGAACCCAGCACATCCAGATTTTTATTATTTTCCTTTTGCTTTCAATTTCTATCGACAAGATCAGTTTAATGAAGCTTTAAGGGAAATGAATAACATTCATATGCCTGATTATTTTTGGACTTACTTTCTGTTGACAGCAATCTACAGCGCACTTAATGATAATGAACGTGCTGAAAAAGCAGCTAGTGAACTGCAGAGGTTGTATCCAAGTATCGAAAATAAAGCTCGATTTGAACTTGAAAAGTGGGGCATGCAGCCTAAGTTTATAGAAAAAATTATAAATGACTTGTCCAAAGCTGGATTAAAAGTGACCTAATTATCATTTTTCAATTTATTGTTACTATACCTCAGGGTACTTTTCTGTCAGAACTTGGATTGATAGAATATGATCAATATAGTGGAAACAGCTTCTAATGATTAGCCTCGGCTTTTGCCGGGGTTTTTTATTGCAAAAGAGTCGAATACACTCTTAATTTGGGAAATGGCTAGGTGGTAGAGTGGTTATACAGCGGTTTGCAAAACCGTAGACGTCGGTTCGATTCCGGTCCTAGCCTCCATTATACTATTCAAGACCACTCGATAGTTATGCCCGGGTGGCGAAATTGGTAGACGCAAGGGACTTAAAATCCCTCGTATTAATAGTACGTGCCGGTTCGAGTCCGGCCCCGGGCACCATTTAGTTTCGTTCTCTTCAACGTAAAATTAAACCTATATTCACGATGAGAGCGATATATAAGGCCTATCTGATAGGTGCAAATAATATAGAGGTATTTTACTATCTATAACGTTACCAAGAGTTTTAACTTAATTCTGTCATCAAGGTAAGGTCAATGAGCGAATTTACATTCAATACAGTTCCTGAAGTATTAGAAGACCTCAAGTTAGGCAAGATCGTTGTGGTTGTCGATGATGAATCACGTGAGAATGAAGGTGACTTGATTGGTGCAGCCGATAAATGCACGCCTGAGATGGTGAATTTCATGGCTCGTTACGGTCGTGGCTTGATCTGCACTGCAATTACTGAGGAGCGTTCACGCAAACTTGGTTTAGACCTGATGGTTGAACATGATGACAATAATGCATTGCATCAAACTCCATTTACTGTATCGGTGGATTATGTTCATGGAACCACTACAGGTATTTCAGCTACAGATCGATTTAAGACGATTAAAGCTTTAGCGGATCCTACTATTTCAGCAAATGACTTTGCGCGACCAGGGCATATATTTCCATTAAGAGCGACACGCGGCGGAGTGTTTAGACGTGATGGACATACAGAGGCAACTGTAGATTTAATGGAGCTTGCTGGTTTAAGTCCTGTAGGTGTGTTGTGTGAAATAATGAAAGAAGATGGCGATATGGCCCGAATGCCAGATTTAATGGAATTTGCTAAACAACATGATTTAAAAATCCTTACTATTAAAGAACTTATAAAACATCGTTTACGCTATGAGTCACGAGTGGAATGTGAAGTGACGGTGGATCTGCCAACCTGCTGGGGTGATTTTAAGATTTCAGCATTCAAAGATATTTATACAGACCGTGAGCATTTGGCATTAGTGCACGGCTCATGGGGGCCAGATGATAATGTCTTGGTTCGCATCCATTCAGAGTGTCTTACTGGCGACGTATTTGGATCAATGCGTTGTGACTGTGGTGAGCAAGTACGTATGGCCATGGACATGGTGCAGCAAAATCAACAAGGCATCATCATCTATATGCGTGACGAAGGGCGTGGTATTGGTTTGGTGAATAAGCTTAAGGCCTATGCTTTACAAGAAAAGGGCTTCGATACTGTCGACGCTAACCTTGAATTAGGGTTCGATGCTGATCAGCGTGACTTTTCTGTTGCGGCTCATATGTTGCGTGCACTGAATGTGAAAAATATCCAATTGGTTACTAATAATCCTGATAAATGTGAATGGATGGAGGCCTACGATATTAATCTTGTTGATCGTATTCCTATGATCGCACCTACCGATAGTGAATATCGTCGCAAGTATATGGAGGCGAAACGAGATAAAATGGGGCATGTATTGGAATTAAAGAATATAGTTCCACACTGGAAATGATCTTGGTGACTCGAACCAAAGATTGTTAGTGATTAAAACTTCATTTATTTCAAACTTTCAATTATGAATTTATTAGGATTGTCGGGTAGCCCGGCTAAAAATACTGCGTCAAGGACATTAAGCGCAGTCAAACAAGCGATTGAATTTGCCTACACCTTAGATAATTCGATTAAGACAGAGACTATCAATGTACGAGATCTTGAGGTTGAGCTATGTGATGGTAGAGATCCAGCTTTGTATGAGGGTGATACCAAAACACTGATTGAAAAGATTGTGGCGGCAGATGCGCTATTTCTTGGCACGCCCGTTTATAGAGGTTCGTATACTGGAATTCTTAAAAATGTTTTTGATGTGATTCCAAATGACGCCTTGGTTGGAAAGCCTATTGGGATTGTGGTGACGGGATCAACGCAACATCATTATCTAGCGATTGAACATCAGATTAAACCGTTATTAGGTTTTTTTCATGCTCATGCGCTTCCAGGTGGTGTGTATTTAACGTCTGAGCATTTCAATGACAGTGTCTTAGTAGACGAAGGTGCTCTGGAGCGGCTGCAACAATTATCAACAGCAGTGGTTCAGTTTGTAAAACACGTGCCTAATGACCGTAATCTTTTGGCGGGTGCATCTGGACCGGAAATACCATGGGAATCACGATTAAAGGGAGCTAATAAACTTTAATGCTTCCCAGTTGTAACGATATGGTTTTTAGAGGTTGGTAAATTAGCTTTTAAGTAGAATGGTTGTGAAACACTTCATTTTATTCAATTAGGTATGATCTTATTATCTAATACTACATTATATATAATTAATAACTATCTGTTTTATATAATAATAATTATTTTAAAACACAAAAGCTTATAAAGATCAATGCATTTAACCTTATATTTAATGTACCTCTTTTGGTTGAGCTGTGGTAATTTAGCGACTGGTGGTTCACAAATCTGATTGCGTTGAGAGGCGATAATCGAGAATACAGAAGGAGCAATAACTATAATAATATCTTCTGAAACCATCATAGCCTTGCGTAAATACATTTAGCAGCCCTTTCTCCTCTAGTTGGGTCATTAATTAAAACTTATAAATGCTAAAGTTCGACCGCAAAGAAAGGCATATATCAACCCGCCCACCGTGGCGGGTTTTGTTTTTACTGGGTACACTAATTCTCGTTTAAATTAATAACTAATAATTTCTTGAATGAATATAAAACATATTCGCAAGCGATCTGTGGGTCGCGTTATGATAGCCATGCTGTTTTTGTTGTTAACAAGTGTTAGTTCCTTACATGCAGCAGATATGGCAGGACGATATTTAATATCTGGTGCAGGTAAAGATTCATGCCGCAGCTTTGTGGATGCAGATGCGGTAGGCAAATCCTATTATCGGGCTTGGTTATCAGGTTATATAACGGCCCATAATTATTATTCTGATAGCACCTATAGCATTGTAAACAAGATGACAGTAGATGAATTAGAAGCGTGGTTACGTGGATATTGTTTTTCAAATATGACGCATACCTATGAGCAGGCAGCAAAAGGCTTAATGAGAAAGCTAGAATATTTTAAGAAAAAGAACTTTTACGATAAATAATAATCATCAAATCAAATACATAATATTGTGGAAAATCAAGATTTAAAACGAGCGGGTCTAAAGGTAACGCTGCCTAGGATGAAGATATTAGAAATACTTGAGATTTCTAATAAGAAACACATGAGTGCAGAAGATATTTATAAGGTTTTGCTGGAAACGGGTGATGAAATTGGTCTAGCAACTATTTATAGAGTGCTTACTCAGTTTGAAAGTGCTGGTTTAGTCATCCGACATCACTTTGAATCAGGACAAGCTGTATTTGAACTTGAAAGTGGCAAGCATCATGATCATTTGATTTGTGTCAAATGTGGGAAGATCGTTGAGTTTCTGGATGAAGCAATAGAAGCTAAGCAGAATGAGATTGCACAAAAAAATGGTTTTATAATCTCTGACCATTCGTTGATTATTTATGGTATCTGCGACAATAAAAGCTGCCAAAAGTAGCCAACATATTTTAACTTGAAGCATTTTAATGCCTAACAATAATTTTCCACCAGGCCCTCAAGGTGCAGGTAAGCTAGGTTGTTTGCCTGAAATGCGTGCGAATCCAATGGAGTTCCTTGAAAATGTAGCCTTGGAGCATGGTGGCATCGCGCGCGTGAATATGGGCTCTTATTATTCTTATTTAGTTTCAGAGCCCAAGTTGATTAAAGAAGTGCTTGTTGATAACTATGATAAGTACAAAAAGAACACTCGTTACAAGCAAGTACGCATGGTGATAGGCGAGGGCATGCTGCTCAGTGAAGGAGATATCTGGAAGCACCAACGATCTCATGCGCAACCTAAGTTCACCGCAAAATCTCTCGATAAACAGGTTGACTGGATCACCAGTTTGGCTGCCAACTTTCTGGATTCATGGGATGCCAATGCAAAAAGCGGCAAGCCTGTTGAGCTAGAATACCAATTTAACTTGTTAACTCAATTGTTAGCGGGTGTGTGGGTAATGGGAGAAGGTTTTAAATCACGCGCACAAGAAGTGTTTGGCATCTATAACCAAATCCGCATGAATTGGCCAGAAATGACAGACATAAGAGCGTCAATGCTCAAGCCTAAAAATATAAAAAGAGAGATAAACTTCAGAAAAGCATTAGTGCGTTTAAATAAGTGTGTGTATAGCTTGCTAGAAGAATATCCTGAGCTCATAGCAGAGGATGTCGGATTTTTAAAACACTTGTTGCCAAATGAAAATGTCAGGCAATCTATTAAAAGCCAGAAACGTAGTTTGCGTGACCAACTGCTTACTTTATTTGTTACTGCATTTGAAACGACCGCCACATCATTGTGTTGGACGATGTATGTAATAGATAAATATCCAGATGTAAAAGAACGTATTTATGAAGAAGTGAATCGGGTGATCGGCGCGCAAACTCCGACTGCAGAAACGCTTAATAAGCTTGATTATACTGAGAAGGTAATCAAGGAATCATTACGTCTTTATTCTTCAGTACACTCGTTTTCACGAGTTGCACTTGAAGATCATGAAATAGGTGGATTTCGAGTTCCCAAAGACATGACCGTTATTATCTCTTCATATGTTACGCACCGTTTACCCCAATATTGGGATAATCCACATGAGTTTGATCCTAGTCGTTTTGATAAAGAGCGTATGGTTGGGCGTTCTCGGTTTTCATACATACCTTTTGCAGCAGGTCACCGCAATTGCATTGGGTCTTATATGGCGTTGATGCAAAGCAAGCTGGTTGTCGCCTTGATTGCTCAACGTTATAACTTAAGTTTGAGTGAAGGGCATAAGGTTGAGAAGCATGCAGCTACGACAATGCGGCCAAAATATGGGATGAAAATGGATGTGAGGTCAAATACAGCTTAAGTAGAGTCTAATTAGTAACCTGCTTTGCGTGCACGATCGTCTGGTCGTTCAACATTATCTTCTTGATCTATAGTGGTATTTTTATTTGAGTCTGAGTTTTGATCTTTAACTACGCCACGTCCTGCATTAATTCTGTCTTCAGACTCTTCTTCTACTTGATCTTCCATGATAATGTACCTTGCAATTACAACTATTTATCCTATGTTTAACCATAACGTTTTCTAATAGTACCTGACCGTGAACTAGATCATAAGTATTGTATTCACCTAACAGGTTGGCGCGCATTTGGGTTGTTTTGTGAAGCGTATCGCTACGTTCGTCAGCGATTAGCCCTATACTTTGTAGTTAAATAGAATCGTAACAAATTGTTAATAAACTGTAATTAAAATAGAAGTTTACGGAATTTTCATATTTTTTTGAGATCATACTTGGATGTATTTAGAGCATTTCAACTTAGAGCAACAACCGTTTCAACTAACTCCTGATGCGGATTTCCTTTACTTAAGTAAAGCGCACAATCGTGCAAAATCCTATATGGAGTACACGGTCTGGAATCGTGATGGTTTCGTGGTGATAACTGGGGAAATTGGTTCTGGTAAAACTACACTTATTCAACAGCTGCTACGAACTGTTGATGAGAATGTTCTGATTGCGCGAATTTATCAAACCCAATTAAATGAAATTGAGTTTTTTCAAGCTATATTGCATGAGCTTGGGTTGGACCCATTTAAAGCTGGAAAAGTAGAGTTAATCAGCATGCTTAATAACTTCTTGCTTGAGCAATATGCTCAAGGTAGGCAAGTTATTCTGATTGTTGATGAAGCACAAAATCTAAGTAAGCGAGTGTTAGAAGAACTTCGCATGTTGACGGGCATGGAAACTGATGAAGATAGGATTTTAAATTTAATTCTCGTAGGTCAGCCTGAGCTTAAAAATCTTTTAGATGCCCCGGGTATGGAGCAGCTTTCACAGAGAATTCGCTTTAGGTTTCATTTAGCGGCATTAGAAGAGAGCGACATACATAACTATATTGGCCATAGATTGGAAGTAGCGGGTTTAGAAAAAAACAAATCAGGCAGTATCCCAAAAATAATTAAAGATGAATGTATATCGCTTATATATCGATATACAGGTGGCATACCTCGATTAATTAATTCACTTTGTGATACTGCATTAATATGTGCTTTTGTTGAAAATAAAAAAACGGTTACTGCTAATATAGTTGAAGAAGCAGTAAATGAATTGCAGTGGGTGCCTTATAACGAGCGCATTGGAATTAAAGCGCTTAAAAACAAGCCAACCAGTGCAATAGAGTTTGACTCTTCAGCCAAGTTAATTGATTTGATGCATGAGGATGATATTCGTGAATATCCATTGCAAGATGACACTACAACATTAGGTAGAATAGGTACTAATGATATTCGATTATTGGACGAAATGGTAAGTGGGCACCATGCAAAGATAATACGTTTTCAAAATAATTATTTTATTGAAGACATTGCTAGCACCAACGGATCATTTGTAAATGGTAAGCGCATTCGTAAATGCGTGTTAAAAGACGGTGATAAAATTTCATTTGGGCCATACAAATTAATGTTTCATATGGATGCTGAAGAGTTTGTAGGGGAGCCAGGTTTTGATCGTTCGGCTACGAGCACAAAAGATACAATTGTATCAATAGAAGATACCGTGGTTAGTAACGGGCCGGCAGCAGCAAACCATTAGTACTAACTAACTTCTTATACCGATTCCTTTATTAAGCAAATAAAGGCATGTGAAAAATAAACCAATTAAGAATCCAGCCATAATTATAATGGCAACCAAGTAATTAACGTCAGTTATTCCAAGTATACCTAACCTAAAATTATTCACCATGTATAAGATTGGGTTGGCCAACGATATGTTTTGCCAAAATGTTGGAAGCATGTCTACATTGAAAAACACACCTCCTAGGTAAGTGAGGGGTGTGAGTATGAAGGTTGGGATTATTGAAATATCGTCAAAACTATTCGCAAATATGCCATTAATTATTCCTGCAGCTGAAAATAATGCCGCGGTGATGACTGCAGTAAATATTACTAAGCTTAAGCTATGGATTTGTAAGTTCGTGAAAAACATTGCGACTATTGTTACCGTTATGCCTACAAGTAAACCTCTCGCTATACCACCTAGCATGAAGCCAATAATAATAATGTAGTTAGGCATAGGTGACACCAACATTTCTTCGATATGGCGCTGAAACTTAGAGCTATAAAAGGAAGAAACTGTGTTTGCGTATGAATTCGTAATGATGCTCATCATAATTAAGCCAGGCGCAATGAATTCTATATAGGAGTAACCGCTAATGTCATTAATTTGTGAGCCTATAAATTTCCCCATGATGATAAAATATAAGGTCATAGTGATTACTGGCGGCAAAATAGTCTGAACCCAGATTCTTGAGAAACGCTTAATCTCTTTAATTACAATTGTTCGTAATGCAATAAATTGTTCAATATAAGACATGTAAATTACTTGCTATTATTGCTAGTCAGTTTAATAAACATTTCTTCAAGTCGGTTGGACTTATTTCTGATGCTTGAGATGGTAATTTTTTGGTCATTTAACAAGCTGAGCAACTCAAATAATGAATTTTGATTGGTTAATGTGACTTCTATAGTTTTTTTATCAATTATAATGAATTGAAAATTCTCTAATTCAAGCTCTTCTTTTAATGGTTGTCGCAAGTAAAGAATGAAACTCTCTTCATTTAGCTTTTCAAGTAAATTTCCCATGCTGGCATCTATAATTACTTTGCCATGATTTATTATTGCGATGTTCTTGCATAGATTCTCAGCTTCTTCTAAATAATGTGTAGTCAAAATAATAGTTTTACCTTCACCATTAATTTTACGTAATAGTTCCCACATTGTTCGTCGAACTTCGATATCAACTCCTGCAGTAGGTTCATCTAAGATCAGGAGCTTGGGGTCATGAACTAAAGCACGAGCGATCATTAATCTTCGTTTCATTCCGCCTGAGAGTTCTCGAGGAGTGTGCTTGC
>JBGCDX010000015.1:0-4545 GCA_045105815.1 Gammaproteobacteria bacterium | reverse complement strand
CGATCTAAAAAGGGTTTTGCCGTTTTCCAAAGATCTAAATCAGGATCTAAGGTGCGACCTAAACCTTCAATATTTAATAGTGTTTTCTGTAATAGCACTAATTGCGGCTGTACTTCCATATTGAAACGTCGAGCAGTTTGGAACAAACGCAGCAACAAACCACCAAATGAAATTTCACTTAGCGGTCTTTGAAATATGGGCTCACATACTGTGCGAATAGCTGACTCAAATTGATCGACACGTGTATCGGCTGGCACCCAGCCCGACTCTAAATGCAACTCAGCAACACGACGATAATCTGCATTTAAAAATGCTAATAAATTTTCTGCTAAATAACGTTGATCTTCTAATGCCAAGGTTCCCATGATGCCAAAATCTACACCAATATATTTTGGATCCTCAGGATCTTCATATGAAACAAAAATATTTCCAGGATGCATGTCGGCATGAAAGAAATTATGACTAAATACTTGTGTAAAAAAGATATGACTGCCGCGATCAGAAAGTTTTTGTAGATTTACACCATGCTCTTTCAATGCCTTCATGTCATTCACAGGAATGCCACGAATGCGTTCTTGCACCATTACATTTCGTGTACACAAGTCAAAATAAATTTCTGGCACATACAAGTCGGTAGAGTTTTCAAAGTTTTTACGTAGTTGGCTCGCGTTTGCGGCTTCACGCATTAAATCTAACTCATCTATAATGACGTTTTCATACTCATCCACTACATCCTTAGGGCGCAACCGCCTACCGTCTTCCCAATAACGATGTGCAATAGAAGCTAATGAATGCATCAGTTCTAAATCTCTACGCACACGCTTCTCCACACCAGGGCGCAGCACTTTAACCACCACCTCAGTCCCATCATGCAACGTTGCACAATGCACTTGTGCGATCGATGCAGAAGCGAGTGGCTCTACACTAAATTCTTTAAAAATTTCACTTACAGGCTTTTTAAAGGCTTTTTCGATAATTTCTTGTGCAATTTCACCATCAAAGGGCGGTACCTGATCTTGCAACTTCGTTAATTCATCCGCGATATCTTCCGACAGTAAGTCGCGTCGCGTGGAGAGTGCTTGTCCAAACTTTACAAAGATCGGTCCCAAATCTTCTAGTGCACGTCGAATACGTGCGCCGTGGCTGGTTTCTAATTTACGAAACCAATGCCATGGCATTAAAAATAAAATAAAACGAATCGGGCGGAAAAAGGGAACTGCTAACAATACTTCTTCTAAGCCATGCCTAAATAACACCAAGTTGATGCGTAAAATACGAAAAAGTAAGCGGAAATAGCGCATGATTAAGATTGATTCACTTCTTCCGCATTCACAAGGCGCTGAATACGCGCTTCTAACCGTTGCACGTTAGCATCTAAATTATCAACACCACTCATAAAACGATCTAACTCGACTTTGGTTGGCACAATGCGTGACTCTTCTTGCAAATATTCACTTACATCTAAACGAAAATTATCTACCGAGCGACTTTTATAATTTTTAAACCGATTCACAAACAAACCTACTTGGTATGCAACCGAATCACCAACATATTTAGAAACAATCTCTTCCCAATCTATATCAACTTGCATAAATATTGATCGCAATTGATTAGCAAACTCTACATCGCCTTCAATTTTTAATGCACCACTGCTTAGCATTGATTGATATTCAGCACCTAACCCTATTCTGGCTAGGCTGACAATATTGGAACGTATTGTTGTGGTGATCTCAGGCGCGTCTGCATGTAATGCATCATCTTCATTACTATATTCACTTACCTCTACACCCGCTTGAACTGGTGTGACCAACAACTGTTTTTCTATATCGGTTAAGTGCAGCAATAAAGATTGCCCAGCATATTTATTTAATTTTGCTGATATTTCAGGGTCGCTGTCTAAATACTTCTTCAGCGCACGGTTGATAAGGTTAAGTAGCATTGTATAAAATAATTTTTATAGAGACAGTTTGTGTCCGCGATGAATACTAACAATACCGCCATTTAAATTTAAGTAATCACACTTCTCAAAGCCGGCCGCTTTAAACATAGTCTTTAAAGTTTCTTGATCGGGGTGTTTACGAATTGATTCTGCTAAATACTGATAGCTCTCTGCATCTTTCGCAATGATCTCACCCATCTTTGGTAGCAGTTTGAACGAATAGGTATCGTACACTCCTTGCAGCCATTGCTTAGGTTTAGAAAACTCTAAAACCATTAGCTGACCACCTGGCTTTAATAAATTAAAGATCGTGCGTAAGGCTTTGTCTTTATCGGTGAAATTACGCAAACCAAACGCAATGGTCACACGATCAAAGTGATTCTCAGGAAAAGGAAGGTCTTCCCCCATCGCTTGCACATAACGAACGTTTTTCAGCAAACCTTTGTCGACCATTCGACGTCGGCCTTCTTCTAACATCGCGCCGTTAGGGTCGCACAAGGTAATCGAACCTTTGTCGCCTAATTTTGGGACAAATAAAGCTGAAATATCACCTGTTCCCGCAGCGAGGTCCAATATATGGAAATGCGGTCGAATATTAGCCAAATGCACAAAATGGCGCTTCCATACGCGATGCAGCCCGAATGACATCACATCATTCATAACGTCGTAGTTACCGGCAACCGATTCGAAGACCGCGGTTACTTTTTCCGTTTTTTGTTTCGGGCTTACGTCTGTAAAGCCAAAGTGCGTGGATTTAGCGGCTGTGCTCTTGTCTGACATACGTGCTTCATTCTTATGGATATTTTATAGGCACAGTTTAAACAAATTCAGTGCCCAAGGGGGATTAGATTTAGTACTGCTAGTATTAGCTTGAGGCGGCTAAATTTAATTAACAACTATTATTTACGCAGATAATCCTGAATCGCGAATACTAGTTGAGGATTAGATATGTCAGATCGCTTGCTGCCATCAGGGTTTTTAGACATAAATAATCCATTAAACTGATCATGAAGCAATAACATGAATTTTAACTGCGATAGCTGCTTAGCCTCTTTGGCTAGTACAAGCTTTGTGTGCTCAGGGATTTGATCTAATAAACGTATACACTCTTGTTCTATATTCTCCTGTTGAAGATCGCTACTTGACCCACCTTCATCCCAAAAATAATTATTTTTCATGGCAATTGAAATTTTATCCGTCCACATAACGTTACTACCGTGTCTTTCCAAATAACCCATATTCACTAAGGCATCAATTTCTTTTAGGTAGACTTCTTGAGGCTTAAATTCAGCACGCGAAGCAGATAGTAGTAATTCATTCGGGCCATAATCACATACCACACCAAGATAACTTGAAATAATTTCTTCGGTTGTGGTGAGACTGGCAGGATATACGCCATCCAGAATTTTACTTCTAATTTCATTGGGAGATAAGAATTTATAACGCGATGGAAAAACTTGCTCTGCGATTTCTTCCTGAAAGGTAATATCAGCTTCCCCAGATTCAGTTGCGCCAACTGCAACACCTAATTTCCACAATATATTACAACCCTTCTCAAAACATGATGTCGCCATGTGCCAATAGTATTCACCTTCAGCAATCGTTAGAACATCAGACATATTTCTAGCCATACCCACACACAGCTCTGATACTAGCTTTCTTTCTGGAAGCGACCAATTTTGAGACATATTGAGTATTTTATGAATTGAATTTGATAGAGTAAAACTTAAATAGAATTATTGAAATACCAGAATGGAAACATTAATCACATTAAAATTACCCTCCATACTTATGGTGATATTTTTTATTGGCATTGTGGTGTCCACCTGGATCGCACTCGATCCGATTCGTCAAAAACAACGTAAATCGAAATATTTTCTCGTTACACTAATTAGTTTTATTGGTTTTATATTGGTGGCTTGGTGGGACATGGGTTAATGACACCCCATAACCCAATAAAATTCTTTGCAATGATTTGGGCCTTGGCAATTATTATCGCGCTGATAGGTTTCAACTTTAAATGGGGCCACCTACCAAAATTAATAGATAGCTTCATGTCTGTTACTTTATTAGCGCCCTTTGCCTTACCAAAATCATTCACCGACACCATCGGTATTACCCGCCTAAACTCAGCACGAGGTGTTGTTCCAGCCGCCGCCATATATTGGCCAATAGTCATCGCACTACATTGGCTCGCATACAAATCAAAATCTATTATGGTCTTTATAATGCTTGGGGCGATTGTTTTACTATCCAGCTACACATGGTTTGTTGTAGGTACTGGAATGATGGGGATCTAATATTTATTTCAACAAAACAAAAGGTTGGGGCCATATAAAATGCCATGAAAATATTTTTTACTAACATGTCTGCTAACGACCCAAAGCGGACATATTAAATATCCAAAAAAGATAATATGGCTGAAATGAAAAAATATGTTCGTGAATTTCCATACTATATTGCGCGAGATTTCGGGGTGAAAGAAATCTATGATTTGGGCGAAATTGAAACTATTTTTGATAAGTATAAATTCGCACCAGATGATAAGCATTATGCTTACGCCATGTTTGCAGATGACAATGGGTTTGATTACTTGTTTAGCTCAT
>JBGCDX010000014.1:0-18574 GCA_045105815.1 Gammaproteobacteria bacterium | reverse complement strand
AAAATTACTGAACTTGTATCAGCTAGTCATGGCGATAATTTAGAATTTATAAATGAAGATAATTTAACTGCAGCAAAATGTGTTGCTTTTGCTGGTGTTCTAGCAGATTGCATATGCTTCGATCATACTGATGAAGGTTATCTTAAAGAGGCAGATAAGGCAGAAAAAGAATTTGGAATTGATATCTTAGAATTTATGAATTTGATTGGTACGATTACAAGAGAATTTTTAGAAACTGCTAATATGTTTGATGTTGAGATTGATGATCCTGATATTCTAGAAACGGTTGCTGAAATGGCTAAAATGACGTTAGAGCTAAGTGGTTCTAGTGAACATCAAGCAGCCTGATAAATTATAATGGCATAGCTTGGATTACGTAACGTAATGGTCCTCCAGAGTGAATACTATTAAAAGGATAGCAAGTAATTAACGTAAGTAATTCTGAATTTTGATCCCGCATTACATCGGATTGGCTGTGGTCAACAATCATGGTATTGAATATTTTGTAATTTATCTGTTTATTGACTGTTTGCACATGAATTTCATCACCAAGCGTCAAACTTTCCAGCACTGCAAAGTGTGTATCTCGATGACCTACAATTACACTATTACCACCATTGCCAGGTAGTGGTGTTGAGCTTATGTGTCCAGGTCCAAAAGCTATGGTGCGACCGGTACCTCCTGCAAGCACGATATAATTTATGTTTCCGTTTTTAAATAAAATATTCGCAACGGGATGTGTATCAGCCCATTTCCATGGTTTAACATTTTTATTATTCTGTAGAGTCTTCAGCCAAGCATTGTTTAATAAATATTGAGCAAATTGAGCTTTGGCATAAATATAACTACCTGATCCAAATTGCCAACATCCAGCAAGAATAATTATTAAAATACCATATTTCTTCAACCATGTAAGATTATGAAATAGCATATTTACGTAACATAAAGCCCGTTATGAGCAACAATATTCCTAGTATGAAATTCATTTGTGCAGGTGTGGCAGCTTGCGGAATATACCCTAAGTGTTGGCCAGGGGTTTTCATATTCCAGCCATGTGGTTTTTTAACGGCTAAAGTCTTGTTTTTACTAGTTAATCTGGTTGGTTTGCTTGGTGTTATATCCACCGCTACTAAGCTTGTATGCTTAGTAACAATATGATGCTCAAGACCGAGTGTGGTAATTGCTTGTTTGATTTTTTCAGGGTCTCCTCCATGGCTTATTCTTTGACTCAAGCTTTGAACTTTATTTCGTGCCCATAAAACATTTAAGCCTGTTGCCTTACCACTATTCTCAACTGGCAGTTTGGTAGACCAGTTTTTTTGGTTAGCGTTTCCTTTTATTATTAATTGTTTCTGATCTTTAGGTAACTTAAGGCTGACAATTAAGGGTTCACCGATATATAAATCATGAATTGGATTAGGCCAATAGTCGATATCACTATCATTCTCCCAAATCATTTCTATGTCACGCAATATAGGGTGGTTTAATTTTTGAAACAACTGTGTCATTTTCTCCTGTACTTCATCGATTTTACCTATGTATGTGAAAGTACCTCTACCAAATGATGCGGCTTCGCTCATAAAGTAGCTATTCGGGGCAGAGCCGATGCCCACAGTGAATAATCGACTGTTGTTTAGCTTTTGTTCGATTATTTTAAATAATTGTTTTTCATTTCCCACGCTACCATCAGTTAAAAATATTATCTGACGTATACGTTCACTTTTACTAACATTTGATAATGCAGTGTTTAAAGCAGGTGCGATTTCAGTCCCGCCATTTGCATACAAGGAGTGGACATATGCTTTGGCAAGGTCAATATTGTTTTCTCTAGCGGGGAGTGCTTGTTTGGAAAAAGATTCTGTATGCGAATTAAACTGAATAATATTAAACCAATCTTCACTTTTAAGTTGGCTTATGCCTAATAATAAAGCTTTTTTGGCTTGTTGCATCGATTCTCCAGACATTGAACCAGAAGTATCAATTACATAAATCATTTCTTTGGCTAAAGTCTGTTGCTTGCTCCAATCTACTTCAGGTGGCATCAGCATCAATAATCCGTAACGTTCATCGTCTTTATCTTGTGTAAATAAAGCTGCCTGAGGTTCATGTGTAGTTTGTGGTCGCCAAGAGAGTACAAAGTCTCGATTTGCAGGTATAGCATTATTTGCTAATTGAATTATATATTTGTTTTCTTCGTCAATTTTTTTGTTGATAGCATGGTAACTGCTTACTATATTTACTAATGGAAAACCTGCTTCTAAGCTGATGTTGATAGAAACTGGATTATCATAGCCTTGACCTGATTCACTAACTGGAGGAGTAATGTTACTGGCATCAGGCACTTCATTGGTATTTAGTGCCCAGCCTGAACCATTAAAGCTTTCCACCTTTTGTGTACCAGGAATATAGCGAATACCTACTACCATCGGAAAGCGAATAGAGAACTGACCTTGGTTATAGGTAAGGGTTTGTTGATATTGGATTGAAATAGATATCTTTTCATTAGGACCAATGTTTGCAACAGAATTGGTAAATATATTTGGGCGTTGTTGTTCAATTAGGCTGGTTTTTTTGCCTTCTAGTTTTGCTTGTTCGTAAATTTTTTTGGCTTGTAATCTTTCTTTTATCTTACCTTCAATAATACGTTCACCTATAGTCATATCCATATGATCTACTGCAGCGTTTTCTGGTAAAGGGAATACATATATCCCATTAATCCATTCAGAAGAAGGATTGGTAAAATGTTGAGTAACGTTAACTCTTGCAATTAATCCTGTAATATCAATTTGAACATCGGTATCAACAGTTGGCGCAAGATGATATTGGCCTGCTTGTTCTGTTTCAATTAATAAATTTCCACTTTCTATGTCATTAATCGTTACAGTGTCTTCAATATATTCTGGCTTTGCGTTGGCTGATATAGGGATAACTAAGATTATAATGAACGTAAAAAAAGCGGCCCTAAAGCCGCTAAATGGAGGAGAGCTAAATAATAATTTCTCAAAATGAAAACGATGATGTGGTATTGATTTTGAATTCCACTGCAGCTTGTTGCTATTTCGCATGATTATTCCTTTCAATATTAACTATTTGATAGCAACAGATAGTTCTTTTTCTGCATTAATGATTTCCTCAGCTATATTTTTAGTACTTATCTCTCTCGGTATAATAAAAATGGAGGCGCGCCTGTCAAAAAAATTATTTTCTAAATCATCATCTACATGTAACGGTTGAGTTTCACCATATGCTAAGGTCGTGATACGGTCTTCCTCTATACCTTGTTCGATAAAGAACTCTTTTACTTGTTTAGCACGTTGATTTGATAGCAGCATATTAAAATCTTCGTCGCCTATACGATCAGCAAAGCCAGCTACCTCAATTTCTAAGGTGGGTGTGGTTATTAATGTATTTGCTAGGCTCTTTAAATATTCTTGATACTGTTTTTCTATAACAATAGAGTTGGTTCGAAATTGTACATCGAAATTTAATGCATGATTTTTTAGCTCATGATTTTGAGAAAATAACTTTTCAATAGTGCGATGTGCATCATTTAGAACTAATGATTGTCTAGCACTTTCTTCTTCTAATGTTTTAATTTTTTCAGTTGTTATTTTGTATTTTTCTTTACCTTCATTGTATGAATTAGTCAATTTTATGTTTTCCTTTTCGCTCGAAACATTTTGTCCTATCAAGCTGCCTATGAAGGCGCCAGTAACTATGCCTATTGGTCCTGCAATTAGGCCGCCAATTGCAGCGCCTGTGCCAAAGCCAAGGCTTTCTTCCACATGATGTGCGTTTCTCTCGTCAGTTTCGTTATTAGCGAATACGGGAGGTAAGATTGATAGCGGCAGAACTACAGAGATCGCTAATATGGACTTGGGTAGTATGGTTTTCATGATTGGCCTCATATGAAGTTGCTAAACAAATTGGTCTGTTTTATTTTGAGACTATTAAATGAAATACTTATGACGCCTTTAGGTGTGAAAACCGACTATTTTCTGCCTAAATATGGCAAGAAAAAGGCAATTAAGCCCAATGTCTGGTTTTGAAAGAATTTATCCGTATAGTTTTATCTCACCTAATACCAATATAGAAGTAAGAACCATGAGTCGTCGTGTCGCTGTGATAGAAGATGAGTTTGCACTAAGGGAAAATTATGCAGATGTGTTACGTAAACAAGGATATAACGTGCAGACCTTTGCAAATAGAAAGGATGCTATGACAGTGTTTGAACAACGTCTCCCAGATTTAGCGATAATTGATATTGGTTTAGAAAATGAAGTAGACGGTGGATTTTCACTTTGTCGCTCATTACGCTCTATGTCAGAAACCTTGCCAATTATTTTTTTGACAGCAAGAGATAGTGATGTAGATACAGTAAGTGGTTTGCGTATAGGAGCAGATGATTACTTAACCAAAGACATTAGTTTCCCTCATTTACTAGCACGAATTGCTGCATTGTTTAGGCGGCAAGATGCTATGAAAGAACCAGTTACAAGTGAAGCTGTACTACAGCAAGGACTGCTTAGTATGGATACACAACGTATGGTAGCTAAGTGGCAAGATAATAATGTGGATTTAACCGTTACAGAGTTTTGGATGGTGCATGCACTGGCAAAATATACAGGGCATGTAAAAAACCGACAACAGCTTATGCAAGAGTCTCAAATGGTAGTCGACGACAGTACCATTACATCACATATAAAACGTATCCGTAAAAAATTTATACAAATTGATGCTAAATTTGATTGTATAGATACAGTCTATGGCATGGGATATCGCTGGAATACAGGTACTAAATAAATATCATGAGTTTCCTAAAGCCAAGATTGGGCTTGCGCATAAAATTAGTTTTTCTATCCAGCTTCTTATTTGCAATTCCTTGGTTGGGATATAAGTATGTTTGGGAAATGGAAAAATATCTTCGCCAAGGACAAGAGCAAACTCTGGTAGGCACAGTAAGTGCAGCTGCAACCGCATTACATGAGCGGCCTACACTATTCAATGCGCAAGCGAGCTTTTTAAGTGATGTACGTCAAGGACGTGACTTATATGCAATCGATGTATCAGAGCCAATTCAATTAGATGGTAATTTAGAAGAATGGAAGAACTTTCAATATCAGCCCCATTACTATGGTGATGACTATGTGCTTAAAAACAATGAAAGATATGATTCAAACTCACTTAGCTTTAATCATATGGTCGTTAAATATGAAAATTATTTATATGTAATGTTTGAGGTCATTGATGATTATATTGTATATCGGAAGGAAAATAACTTTAATGTACATCGCAATGATAATATTCAAATCGCATTCTTAGATAAAGAAGAAAAATTTCAACGTTATATTGTTTCTAATGAGGATCCTGGTTGGATAAATGCCTATTTAACTAAACCAGAAGAAGGCAACGTATATCCCATTCAGCATGAAAGTAAAATTCAAGGTAATTGGGTTGAAACGCCGAAAGGATATAACGTTGAGTTGCGCATACCGCTTGAAATGATTGGTAACAAGTTAGGTTTTGCAATTTACGATGTTGATAATAGTCATAATCGTGAGCTAACAAATGTAGTTGGTACTTCTAATACACAAAATCCTGATCAATTGGGTACTGTTTTAGTGCCTTCACCAGAGATCGAGCAAATTTTGAAAGGATTGGCACGATCAAATTCAAGAATTTGGGTGATAGATTCTCATCGTCGTGTATTAGCTAGAATAGGTGATATACGATCTGCTACTGGGGTGATCCACGAAAAAGAGGCTTATAAACGTGCATCTTTATCTTGGTTGCAGAACTTAGAGCAAAAATACTTGCATCCTATTTATTACCAATTGCTTACTCGACCCCCACAAGATTTTGTAGATGAGCTTGAAGAAGCTACTGAGTTGGCCGGTTCGCAAGTTGATGATGCGATTTTAGGTAATGTTCAATCATCCTGGTATTTGACGCCAGATAAAAGGGCGGTGGTACTGTCAGCAGCGCATCCTATTTGGGTGGATGAAAAAGTGATGGGTGTTGTTATAGCAGAAGAAACTACTAATGGAATACGAACTATTAGAAATAAAGCATTGGAAAGATTATTTAGTGTAATTTTAGCTGTAATGTTATTAAGCACATTAGCTTTATTTCTTTTTGCATCACGTATTTCATATCGAATCCGTAGATTAAGAAGCCAGGCAGAACAAGCAATTGATGAGCAAGGGCGTATACATGCTGCTTTTAAAGGCTCTAGTGTGAATGATGAAATAGGTGATCTTTCGAGGAGTTTCTCGAGCATTGTGAATCGCTTAGGTCAATACAATAGTTATTTGGAAAATATGACTTCACGTTTGTCGCATGAATTTAGAACCCCGGTTACAGTAGTACGCTCATCTTTAGATAATCTTGCAATGTTAGAGAATAGTGATGATGCAAAGGTGTATATGGAGCGCGCGCAAGAAGGCATTAAGCGCTTAAATACTATTCTTACTAACATGAGTGAGGCGACAGGCCTAGATCATTCATTACAATCAAGTGAAAAAGAAATATTTAATTTAACAGAACTCGTGAAAGGGTGTGCTGAAGGTTATCAAGGTGCATATGAGAAATATTTGTTTGAGACTGAAATCGAAACACAAGTTTTACAAGTAAATGGTGTGCCAGAAAATATTGCACAATTGATAGATAAAGTGATTGCCAATGCTGTGGAGTTTAGTCATCAAAAAAATGCTATTAAAATAAAGCTTTCCAAACAAATGGGGCAAGCGAAGCTTGTCATCTCAAATAATGGCCCATTGTTATCAGAGGAAATGCAAGGTAGGTTGTTTGAGTCAATGGTGTCTGTTCGCGAGCAAAAGAGGGAAGGTGAAACTCATTTAGGTATTGGTTTATACATTGCACGTGTAATAGCTGAATTTCATCAAGGGCATATCACCATTGAAAATAATAATGATCGGTCAGGTGTGATGGTATCAATTTGGTTGCCAATTTACGTTGAAAAGAAATTAGATTAAAGATGCGTATATATAAGAGTATAAATGTGATGGTGTTTTGCGTGGCCTTGTTTGCTTGCACCACAACCCCAGAAGATAAAGCACAAGATATTCCAGTAATACATATTGTATTGGTCTGGTTAAATGATTCCGATAACGAGGAACATCTTCAGCAAGTTATAGATACATCGAATCAATTAAAAGAAATTCCGGTCGTGCAAGAGTTGCGAGTCGGTAAATCAATATCTAGTGATAGAAAGATTGTAGATGATAGCTTTGATGTTGGAATCTATATGAAATTTCATAGTGCGAGTGATATGGAAGACTATCTGGTACATGAAAAACATAAGCAAGCTGTAAAAACAGTGCTAAAGCCTTTAGCTAATAAAATTTTGGTTTATGATATTTCACTTCCAATAAATTAAATGCACAGTATTGGTGCGTCTACGCACCAATATAAATCGCTTCATTAAGAATAACGAGGCCAATATAACTCGTAATTCATTCAATATTGTCTCCTAAATTACCGGAATGTATACACATTATTTTAATTCATGCTATTGGCACGTTTGCTGCATTAGCTTAGTGCATACGCACAATTTTGTGTACGTAAATACTCAGTCAGGTTGAGTAAGACTGTTAATAATCAATATCAGGAGTCGAAAATGAAGTTTAAAAAATTAGTTGTTACAGCTTTGTTGGTTACATGTGTATGCATACCACAACTGGGTTTAACAGCAGATAAAATTAAAGTAGGTGTTTTGCATTCACTATCAGGAACGATGGCTATTAGTGAAACCACATTAAAGGATACGGTCCTTATGATGGTAGAAGAGCAAAATAAAGCAGGTGGGTTGTTGGGTAAAGAATTAGAAGCGGTAGTAGTCGATCCTGCATCAGACTGGCCATTATTTGCAGAAAAAATGCGCGAATTAATCGAAGTGCATAAAGTAGATGTAATATTTGGTTGCTGGACTTCAGTATCACGTAAATCAGTATTGCCAGTAGTAGAAGAGCTAAATGGTTTGCTTTTTTATCCAGTGCAATACGAAGGTGAAGAGTCATCTAAAAATGTGTTTTACACAGGTGCTGCACCTAATCAACAAGCAATTCCTGCTGTTGATTATTTAATGAATGAAGTGGGTGCAAAACGCTGGGTACTTGCTGGCACAGATTATGTTTACCCACGTACTACTAATAAGATATTAGAATCGTATTTGAAATCAAAAGGTGTTGCTGAAGAAGACATCATGATCAATTACACTCCATTTGGTCACTCTGATTGGCAAACGATTGTTTCTGATATTAAATCATTTGGTTCAGCTGGTAAAAAGACTGCGGTTGTTTCAACAATTAACGGTGATGCAAACGTTCCATTTTATAAAGAACTCGGTAATCAAGGAATTTCAGCAGAAGATATTCCAGTAGTAGCTTTCTCAGTTGGTGAAGAAGAATTATCTGGTATTGATACGGGTCCGTTAGTAGGCCACCTTGCAGCATGGAATTACTTTATGAGTGCTGAATCTGATGAGAACGATGCCTTTATTGAATCTTGGCAGTCATTTATTAAAAATGATGAAAGAGTAACCAATGATCCGATGGAAGCGACTTATATTGGATTCAAAATGTGGGCGGAAGCGGTTGCTAAAGCGGGTACAACTGAAGTAGATAAAGTGCGCCCCGCTATGTATGGTTTAGAAGTACCTAACCTTGCTGGTGGTACCGCAGTAATGAACACAAATCATCACTTATCTAAACCAGTGTTAATTGGTGAGATTCAAGATGACGGACAGTTTGAAATTGTTTGGTCTACTGATGGTGAAGTGAAGGGTGATGCATGGACCGATTTCTTACCTGAAAGTAGTGTGATTGTTGCAGATTGGACTGATCCGATTAACTGCGGTAACTACAATACAGAGACTAAAAAGTGTTCAGGTCAGAATTTTTAATTGTTCATTTTCACTGAAATAGTTATTGTAACTATTACTCTATATACACTAACCACTCTTAATAGTAAGAGTGGTTAGATTCTAAACAACTCAAAAGCATTATAGGTATGAAACACTTACTAATAATAGTAATTGGTTTACTATTTCTGAATAGCCTATGTGCGCAGGAAATAGCAGTAACAGAAGATTCAATACAAAGCAGTTTTGAACTGCTTACATCAAAAAGTTTTAAAGATAAAACCACTGCAATTAATTCAATAGCTGATTCGGGCAACCCAATTGCAATTGCTGTATTAGGTGCTCTGCTTGATGGCAAGCTTTACTATCATAAAAAGAATAAAGACATTGTTATTATTAATGAGTTTGCGTCAAAAAATTATAATCTCATTGATCCAATTACTAATTCTACTTTAAGTGAAAAGACAAGAAAGCAACTTAAAAAAGAATATAAGAAAGCAGGTATAAATAATAAGCTAAGAGGGATTCTGAGTGAGAAGTTAGCAGCACTAACTATATTTAGTGATGACAAAACTATCCGCCTTAGTGCAGCACGTAATATGCTTAAAAACCCCAGTGTATCTACAGTGGATGTGCTACGTAAAGCAGTATTGCAAGAAAATGATTCTGAAATAAAAGAACTGATGAATATCTGTATCGCCGCATCAGATGTAAGCTCGGATGATGTGGAGACACAATTAAGTGCAATTAATAGCTTATCGGGATCTTTGTATCCTGAAATTCGACTTTTGCTTGAAGATTTAAATAAAAAATATACGAATGATAAAAATGCAGATCAAAGAATATTGCCTGCTGTTGAGTCAGCCTTAGATTCTACTAAATTAAAAATAGGTTTTTATAAACAAGTAGAAAACATATTTTTTGGTTTGAGTTTAGGTTCTGTGTTGTTACTTGCTGCGGTCGGTCTTGCCATTACATTTGGTGTAATGGGAGTTATTAATATGGCTCATGGTGAAATGCTAATGTTAGGTGCTTATACTACATTTGTAGTTCAGCAGATTATGCCTAATTCAATTGAATACTCGTTGTTTGTTGCCATTCCTGCAGCCTTTATTGTGACTGGCTTAATAGGTATAGGGATTGAGCGCGGCATTATTAGATTTTTATATGGTCGTCCGCTAGAGACTTTGTTAGCCACTTTTGGTTTAAGTTTAATTTTACAGCAAGCGGTTCGTTCGGTGTTTTCACCATTAAATCGCTCGGTCATTACACCAGAATGGATGAGTGGCTCGTACGAGTTTAATCCAGCGTTATCACTTACGTACAATCGCATGTATATCGTCGTATTTGCATTGTTAGTGTTGTTCGGTTTGTTACTTTTGTTAAAGAAAACATCATTTGGTTTGCAAATGCGTGCAGTTACACAGAACCGAAACATGGCAAAAGCAATGGGGATACGCACTGGATGGGTTGATTCACTTACTTTTGGTTTGGGTTCCGGTATTGCCGGAATAGGTGGTGTTGCATTAAGTCAGCTTACCAATGTTGGCCCTAATCTAGGTCAGGCATACATAGTGGATTCATTTATGGTGGTAGTGTTTGGTGGAGTAGGGAATTTATGGGGCACCTTTTTTGGGGCAATGTCTCTAGGGGTCGCTAACAAGTTTCTAGAGCCTTATGCAGGTGCTGTATTGGCTAAAATTTTAGTATTAGTCTTTATTATTTTATTTATTCAAAAATACCCACGCGGCATGTTCGCCTTAAAAGGTAGAGTGGCAGATTCCTAAAGATGAAATATAAACCATTAATGTTTCGTTTATTAGAAAACGATAAGGGCGGCCAGTATTTTATCGCAATTATAGTTTTACTAATGTTTGTAGTACCTATATGTAATTTATGGGTGCCTGAGTCTTCTGTATTTCATCTTTCTACTTACGTGGTAACGCTAATTGGAAAATATTTAACTTACGCATTGTTAGCCATATCTTTAGATTTGGTTTGGGGATACTTGGGAGTTTTAAGTTTAGGCCATGGTGCATTCTTTGGATTGGGTGGCTACGCAATGGGCATGTACTTAATGCGTCAAATCGGAGACCGTGGTGTATATGGTAATCCGGTTTTGCCAGATTTCATGGTATTCCTTGATTACAAAGAATTGCCATGGTTTTGGCATGGCTTTGATCAATTTTGGATAGCGATGTTGATGGTATTTTTTGTGCCTGGATTATTAGCATTTGTGTTTGGTTGGTTAGCTTTTCGTTCAAGAGTAACAGGTGTTTATTTGTCTATTATGACTCAGGCGTTAACCTATGCATTAATGCTTGCGTTCTTCCGCAATAACTTCGGTTTTGGTGGTAACAATGGCTTAACTGACTTTAAAGAAATTTTAGGCTTTGATCTGCAATCTGATTATACGCGTAATGTATTGTTTATTTGTTCAGCATTAGCGCTTGCTTTAGGTTATTTCATTTGTAAATTTATAGTTGATTCTCGTTTGGGTAGTTTAATCACTGCAATACGTGATTCAGAAGGCAGAGTGCGTGCATTAGGCTATAGAGATGAATACATCAAATTGTTTGTTTTTGTTGTTTCGGCTATGTTGGCTGGCGTTGCTGGTGCTTTGTATGTTCCACAAGTAGGTATCATTAATCCTGGAGAGTTTTCGCCGATAAACTCAATTGAGATGGTTATTTGGGTAGCAATGGGTGGTCGAGGAACGCTTTATGGTGCGGCATTGGGGGCGGTCGTAGTAAATTTTGCTAAAACCTATTTTACCGCTGCAGCGCCCGAAGTTTGGTTGTTTATGTTAGGTGGATTATTTGTAGTAGTAACGTTGTTTTTGCCTCATGGAATAGTCGGTGCAATTAAGAAAATGTCTTTAATAAAGGGTAAAAAAACAAAAGATGCAGTCAAATCAAACAAGCTGAGTGTAAAAAATGAGTGACTTTCAAGCGAACACTGCCCCTGTCACGCATGTGTCTGATGACACTATCTTATATTTGAATGGTGTATCAGTAAGCTTTGATGGTTTTAAAGCTATCAATAACTTGAGTTTGTACGTAAAGAAAAATGAATTGAGAAGTATTATTGGTCCAAATGGTGCAGGTAAAACTACGATGATGGATATCATCACAGGTAAAACACGACCTGATGAAGGTCGAGTAATCTATGATGACATGGTTGACCTTACTTCTATAAGTGAAGCTGAGATAGCAAATTTAGGAATAGGGCGGAAATTTCAAAAACCTACTGTATTTGAAAACCATTCTGTCTATGAAAATTTAAAGTTAGCATTAGAAGGTCGAAGAAAAGTATTTGAGAATTTATTTTTCAAATTAGCTAGTGAGGACGATGACAAAATTCAAGAAGTCCTCAAAACCATTGCATTACATGAGCACAGCAAAAGAGATGCGGGTGAATTGTCGCATGGTCAAAAACAGTGGTTAGAAATTGGTATGTTGCTAATGCAAAACCCCAAGCTTTTGTTAGTGGATGAACCTGTAGCAGGTATGACTAAACAAGAATCCGAACATACAGCAGAATTGCTCACCTCATTGGCTGAAAAGCATTCCGTAGTGGTGGTGGAGCACGATATGGAATTTGTACGTTCTCTTGCAAATCGCGTTACTGTTTTACATCAAGGTAGTGTATTGGCTGAAGGTGATATGGATAGTGTGCAAAATAATCAAAAAGTGATTGAAGTCTATTTGGGTGAATAATTAAAGATTAAACTATTATGTTAATTATAAATAAACTAGATCAATTCTATAAAGAAAGCCACACGTTATGGGATATCGATTTTGAAATCGATAAAGGTTCCTGTATGTGTTTGATGGGTAGAAATGGGGTAGGAAAGACTACCTTGTTGAAATGTATAATGGGATTAGAGCCAATCGCTAATGGGGAGATCAATATAAATGGCGTTGAGTTTTCGTCTAAAGCTGCAGAGCAACGTGCGCGTCATCGAATTGGCTATGTGCCACAAGGCAGAGAAATATTTTCTCAATTAACCGTTGAAGAAAACTTAATTACTGGAATTGCTGCGAGTGGAAAAAAGCTTCCGGCACTTATATATGAATTATTTCCTGTTTTAAAAGAAATGCTTAATCGTAGAGGTGGTGATTTGTCTGGCGGACAACAACAACAACTTGCGATAGGTAGAGCTTTGGCATTAGAACCAGAATTACTAATCCTCGATGAGCCGACTGAGGGTATACAACCTAATGTGGTTTCAGAAATAGGCGATATCATAAACAAACTAAATAAAGAATTGGGCTTAACTGTTTTACTGGTCGAGCAAAAGCTTGCCTTTGCAAAAAAAGTGGCAAGTAATTTTAGTATCATGGAAAAAGGTGCCATGGTAGCAACAGGTGAGATTGGTGAACTAGGAGATGATCTAGTAGATAAGTACTTGAAAGTTTAGATTTATTATAGGAGTAATTATAAAAATGAAAACAACAACGCGTTTATTATTAATAACCATTAATACAATCGCTGCATTCATTCCAAGCATCGCGTTTTCACATCCAGGTCATGATGTCAGCTCTGTAACGAGTTTTATGCACCAAATGATGCATTATGCCAATAATAATTACGTATTGTTTTTGTTGCTTGTAGTTATAATATTTGGGTTTAGCGTCCGAGCCTTCCTAAACAAGTAATGATTGCGTAATAAATGAGCGTATCGGCCGAACAGCTTGTATCTTCAGACCCTGTATTTAGCTGGGAGGCGCGTTTACAATTAGGGTTAACGTATAAAAATGATAAGACTGTATTAAGTAAAAGACGACATGATGGACCACTTACTTTGCAAAGGCCATTTTATCCCGAAGAAGATGGTACTTGTCATCTCTATATATTGCATCCACCTGGCGGAATAGTGGGTGGTGACTCGTTAGAATTAGAGCTTGTCTGTAATGAGGGTACCTCAACATTAATTACGACTCCAGGGGCCAGTAAGTTTTACCAATCAAATGGTTTTACTGCTTTTCAAAAACAGAATTTACTCGTAAAGCAACATGCGTGCTTAGAGTGGTTACCTCAAGAAACTATTCTTTTTGATGGAGCAAGAGTCGATTCCACCACTAAAATTCAATTAGAAAAACAGACATCATTTATAGGCTGGGAGATTGTAAGTTTTGGGCGTCCTGTCTGTATGGAAGAATTTACTTCGGGTTTGTTTAAGCAAAGTTATGAGATTTGGCGAAATGATGAGCCAATATTGATTGATAAGGTAACTATTCAAGATCGAGCAGAGGTATTTACGGGTTTGTGGGGGCTTCAGGCTAAACCCGTGATGGGGTTGATGACGGTAGTCAATGATGATTCCAATACATTGTTAGAAGCAAAAGATATCATTCAGAATATGATAGAAGACGTGAGTCGTCTAAGTGTGACCGTAATGGACTCTGTGTTGGTATGTAGATGCTTAGATACAAATTCTATGGCTATACGCGACACATTTATTGAGATTTGGAAATCAATTCGCTTTGTGTCTATAAATAAACAACCTTGTGAGCCAAGAATATGGGCGACGTAATAGTAATGATCTCAATTAGAAAATTAAAGGAAGTCTGATGGAACTTACTCCACGCGAAAAAGATAAACTTATGCTTTTTACTGCAGGTTTACTTGCAGAAAGGAGAAAAGCAAAAGGGATAAAGTTAAATTATCCAGAAGCTATCGCTTATATATCAGCGGGCATTCTTGAGAGTGCACGTGAAGGTAAAACGGTTGCTGAGTGTATGGAATATGGGCGCACATTATTATCTACGGAAGATGTGATGGATGGAATTTCAGAAATGATACACGAGGTACAAGTCGAGGCAACTTTTCCAGACGGCACAAAACTAGTAACCGTACACAATCCAATAATTTAGAAATTAAGAGATTAGAATTATGAAGCCAGGTGAATTACTTGCAGAAAAGGGTGATTTAGAAATCAATGCAGGCAGTGAAGTCATTAGTTTGAGTATCGCCAATGGAGGTGATAGGCCCATTCAAGTAGGTTCACATTATCATTTTTATGAAACCAATTCAGCGTTGGAGTTTGATCGTGAAAAAGCTAGAGGTAAACGCTTGGATATTCCTGCAGGTACGGCCGTACGATTTGAGCCGGGTCAAAAAAGAAATGTAAACCTGATCGATCTTGGTGGCAAAAGAGAAGTGTATGGATTTAATGCGAAAGTGATGGGATCACTGGATAAATAAAGAGAACTGACTATGGCAAAAATATCAAGACAAGCTTATGCAGAAATGTACGGCCCAACAGTTGGAGACCGAGTACGACTTGCTGATACAGAATTGTTACTAGAGGTTGAAAAGGACTATGCAACCTATGGTGAAGAAGTAAAGTTTGGTGGTGGAAAAGTTATACGCGATGGTATGGGGCAAAGCCAGGTAAGCTGTAAAGAATCTGTTGATACTGTAATTACCAATGCGTTAATTGTTGATTATTGGGGAATTGTTAAAGCGGATGTTGGTATTAAAGATGGCCGTATTGTTGGAATAGGTAAAGCGGGTAATCCGGATGTTCAATCAAATGTAGATATCGTCATTGGTCCGGGTACGGAAGCCATTGCAGGAGAAGGGCAAATTCTTACTGCGGGTGGAATTGATGCACACATACATTTTATATGTCCACAACAAATAGAAGATGCGTTAATGTCAGGCGTGACAACGATGTTAGGTGGAGGCACTGGCCCTGCAACCGGAACCAATGCCACAACCTGTACACCTGGTCCATGGAATATCCATCGAATGTTAGAAGCTGCGGACACATTGCCGATGAATTTAGGGTTTTTAGGTAAAGGTAATGCAAGTTTACCGCTCGCATTGAATGAACAAATAGAAGCTGGAGCAATGGGCTTAAAGTTGCATGAAGATTGGGGTACGACACCTGCAGCAATAGATAATTGTTTAAGTGTGGCCGATGAACATGATGTGCAAGTTGCTATTCATACCGATACGCTGAATGAGTCAGGTTTTGTAGAAGACACGGTTGCAGCATTTAAAGATCGTGCTATTCATACCTATCACACTGAAGGTGCAGGTGGTGGTCATGCGCCGGATATTATTCGTGTATGCGGATTGCCAAATGTTTTACCCTCGAGCACAAACCCTACACGGCCTTATACTGTAAATACAATAGATGAACATCTAGACATGTTAATGGTATGTCATCATTTAGATCCGAACATACCAGAAGATGTTGCATTTGCAGAATCACGTATCCGTAAAGAAACCATTGCAGCAGAAGATATTCTGCATGATTTAGGGGCGTTCAGTATGATAGCTTCCGATTCACAAGCGATGGGAAGAGTGGGTGAAGTCGTTATTCGCACTTGGCAGACCGCAAATAAAATGAAAATACAACGTGGTCCACTAAAAGAAGACAGTGAGCGTAATGACAATTTTAGAATTAAGCGTTACATTGCAAAATATACTATCAATCCTGCAATTACTCATGGAATCGCCGACGAAGTAGGTTCAATTGAAGTGGGTAAGTTAGCTGACTTGGTGTTATGGAAACCACCATTTTTTGGTGTGAAGCCTTCGCTTATTATAAAAGGTGGTTTTATCGTTGCAGCACCTATGGGTGACCCTAATGCATCCATTCCGACTCCGCAGCCCACACATTATCGTTATATGTTTGGTGCGCAAAGCAAAACCAACGCTTCAACTTCTATTACGTTTGTATCAAAAGCTGCTATGGATGCAGGAATTAAAGAAGCCTTGCAGTTAAATAAAATGGTGGCGGCGGTGAGTAATATTCGCAATGTACAAAAGAAAGATCTGCATTTGAATACTTATCAACCAAAAATAGATGTGAATCCTCAAAACTATCAAGTTCATGCAGATGGTGTGTTGTTAACGTGTGAACCTGCAACCATTCTGCCTATGGCGCAAAAGTACTTTTTGTTTTAAGTCTATGCTGGTATTTACACAACATATGGGTCACGTTCATGAATACAGTCATACATTGACGTTAATCTATGAATTGCGTAAGAAAGCGCGACTTAAAACTACATTAGACAGCGGAGAAGAAGTAGGCATTATGCTTCCGCGTGGGTTGGTGTTGCGTGGTGGAGATGGATTGCAAAGTGATGATGGAGTGATTGTAAAAGTAATTGCTGCTGCTGAAGAAGTTTCGGTTGCGCGCTCGGAAAATAAACTATTGCTAGCAAAAGCTGCTTATCACTTAGGTAATCGGCATATGTCATTACAGATTGAAGATAATTATTTGATCTATCAAAAAGATCACGTATTAGATGCAATGGTTGAAAATTTAGGGTTAGCCATTACCCATGAGATGCGAGCATTTGAACCAGAGTCAGGGGCTTATAGTCATCATTCTAGTCATAGTCACTCACATTAAAGATGTCAGTCGAATTAAACAATAATACGGCCATGTTAAACCTCATGCGTTTAACCAGCCCATCATTGCCCATTGGTGCCTTTGCTTATTCACAAGGATTAGAGTTCGCCTGTGATCAAGAATGGATTAAAGATGAAGAGAGTGCATTGATTTGGATTGCAGGTTTGATGCGAAATACACAAGCGCATCTGGAGATACCCATATTGTTGCGTATGTATGATGCATGGAAATTGAATGAATTTGGAAAAGTTGAGTATTGGAGTAAATACTTGCTTGCCAGTCGTGAAGCTAAAGAGCTTCGAGATGAAGATCATTATATTGGTAAAGCATTGTCAAAATTATTACTCGATTTAGAGATTTCACAAGCAGAAAATATTATTAATACATCATATGTAACCTACGCTACCGCATTCTCATTAGCAGCATTACACTGGCAAGTAGATAGGAGTGATTGCTGCACAGGCTATATTTGGGCTTGGTGCGAAAATCAGGTTAATGCTGCAATTAAGTTAATTCCATTAGGGCAGACAGCAGGGCAACGTATGATTTCATTATTAATAAAAGAAATCCCTGATCTAATACAAACAGGGATGCAATTAAGTGATGATGAAATAGGGAACACAGCGGTAGGTCTAGGTATTGCAAGTGCAAACCATGAAACCCAATATTCAAGATTATTTAGATCCTAAAAGAAGAAAATATTATGACTAAACAAGTATTAAGAATAGGTGTCGGTGGGCCAGTAGGTTCCGGTAAGACAGCGCTACTAAGAGCATTATGCTTGTCGATGCGTGATGACTATGAAATAGGCGTGGTAACAAATGATATTTATACAAGAGAAGATGCTGAGTTTTTGATAAAACATGAAGCGCTAGCACAAGAGCGAATAAGGGGTGTGGAAACAGGTGGCTGTCCGCATACCGCCATTCGAGAAGATGCTTCGATAAATTTAGCGGCTGTGCAAGATCTTTGTGATGTATTTCCAAAACTAGACTTCGTATTAGTAGAAAGCGGTGGAGATAACCTTAGCGCTACCTTTAGCCCTGAGTTATCTGATTTAACGATCTATGTAATTGATGTGGCTGCAGGGGATAAAATTCCACGCAAAGGTGGGCCAGGTATTACTAAATCGGATTTATTAATTATTAATAAGACTGACCTTGCTCCAATGGTGGGTGCATCATTAGAAGTAATGGATCGTGATGCTAAAAAAATGCGTGGAGACCGACCTTTTGTGTTTGCTAATTTAAAAGCAAAAGAAGGCCTGGAAGATATTATTGGGTTTATTAAGAAAGAAGGGATGCTATAAGTTATAG
>JBGCDX010000013.1:0-30204 GCA_045105815.1 Gammaproteobacteria bacterium | reverse complement strand
CAATGCCAAGCCTGCGAAGCGGTAGTGGAAGAACTGCAAAAGATCAGTGATGCGCCGCTCAAAAAATGTCCTGAATGCGGTAAGAACAAATTAGTAAAATTGGTTTCAGCGCCCAGTTTTAGATTGAGCGGTACGGGTTGGTATGAAACCGATTTTAAAACGGATAACGATAAAAAACGTAATCTCGCTTCAGATGACTCCAGCAAGAAATCAGACTCCAGTGAAGGGGGTAAGGATAAAGAGGCTAAGTCCAAATCAGATAGCAAAAGCAGTGATAAAAAAGCAACGCCTGCAAAACCTAAAGCCAAGTCAAAAAAGTCCAAATAGCCTGTTAAATAACATGCCATTAATCAGGACAAATGCTAGGAATCAGCCTGGTATTTGCGAGGTATCTGGCAACTTCACCATCTATAGCTATATTGCAACGCCCCCAAGCAATCCGTACCATCGGTCGCTTGATATTTATACATATTTATTAGGAATCGAATGAGAACTCACTATTGCGGTCAAGTTACTGAAAAACTGATTGATCAAGAAATCGAAGCGTGTGGCTGGGTAAACAAAAGACGTGATCATGGAGGAGTGATCTTTATCGACCTTCGAGATCGTGAAGGATTACTGCAAGTTGTATTTGATCCGGATACGCCTGAGATGTTTGCACTGGCTGAAAAAATTCGTAATGAATATGTGTTACGCATCAAGGGTCGTGTACGTATGCGCCCAGAAGGCACCATCAACCCCGATTTGCCTACCGGACAAATAGAAGTATTGGCCAAAGAACTGGAAGTGCTGAATGAATCGGATACCCCACCATTCCAACTAGACGATGATGATGTGCATGAAGAAAACCGATTGAAATATCGGTATGTCGATTTACGTCGACCCTACATGCAAGAAAAAATTCGCACCAAAGCCAAAGTCGCCAGTGGCATTCGAAACTTTTTAGACAAAAACGGTTTTCTAGATATCGAAACGCCGATTCTAACTAAAGCCACACCAGAAGGTGCACGCGATTATTTAGTACCGAGTCGCACCCAAGCCGGTTCGTTCTTTGCGTTACCGCAATCACCACAATTGTTTAAACAACTATTAATGATGAGTGGCTTCGATCGTTACTATCAAGTAGTGCGTTGTTTCAGAGATGAAGACTTGCGTGCAGACCGGCAACCGGAGTTTACTCAGTTAGATATCGAAACTTCTTTCATGGATCAAGAAGAGATCATGAGCATCATGGAAACCATGATGCGTGAATCGTTTAAAGAAAACTGCGATGTAGCATTAGAAGAGCCGTTTCCACAAATGAGTTATGCCGATGCTATGCATCGTTTCGGAAGTGACAAACCTGACTTACGCATACCATTAGAATTTATCGACGTAACCGAATTATTTAAGTCGGTGGAGTTCAAAGTATTCAACGCACCGGCGAATGATCCGGAAAGCCGCATTGCCATGTTAAAAGTGCCGCAAGGTGCAAGTATTTCTAGAAAAGAAATTGATGGCTATACTGACTTCGTAGGTCAATACGGTGCAAAAGGGTTGGCGTATATTAAATGTAATGATGTAAGTAATTTAAAAGAAGGCTTGCAGTCGCCGATATTAAAATTCTTCCCGGATGCTGTAATACAGCAACTGGTTGAAGTATCTAAAGCCGAAAATGGTGATCTATTATTCTTCGGTGCGGATAAGAAATCCGTAGTCAACGCAGCACTCGGCGCATTGCGTGTGAAGTTGGGTCATGATTTAAACTTAGTAGAAGAGGGTTGGAAACCACTTTGGGTAGTGGACTTCCCCATGTTCGAATGGGATGCCGATGCAAAACGTTGGTCTGCATTGCATCACCCCTTCACTGCACCCACTTGTAGCGCAGAAGAACTTAAAGCCAATCCAGGTGAAGCACTTAGTAAAGCTTATGACATGGTATTAAATGGCACTGAAGTCGGGGGCGGTTCAGTGCGTATCCATAAACAAGATATGCAAGCCGTGGTATTTGAAGTGTTGGGTATAGAAGAACAAGAAGCAGAAGAAAAGTTTGGCTTCTTACTTAAGGCACTTAAATTTGGTGCACCACCGCATGGTGGCATCGCCTTTGGGTTGGATCGTTTGGTCATGTTAATGACCGGCAGCAGTTCAATTCGTGATGTCATACCGTTTCCTAAAACACAGAATGCAACCTGTTTGCTAACCGATGCGCCGGCAGAAGTGAGTGAAAGACAGTTGAAGGAATTGCATATTAGGAAGAGAACTAAACCAAAAGCAGAAGGTTAAGTAAGAAATTTTAGGATCATCTCGCAAGAGTTACAAAGTGACAAATGATTGGCTGTAAAAAACCATTGCAAGGTCATCAACTATTTTACTTTGCAACCTGCCCATTTTGTATAAAAGTACGAATGGCATTATGGAAAATGCGTATACGTATACCACTAAGAAATATTCATCGGCACGCTAAATATAAGAAGGAATTAGAAGAGGGTGGAGGTAAGTTGCAAGTGCCATGTCTTCGTGTCGAAGAACATGGTGATAAAGTGCATTGGTTATATGAATCTGACGATATTATTCAATACTTGCATAAGATCAAATCAATGTCTTAATGCGAGTAAAAAGGCTTTAGTTTAAATATAAAAGGGATCATGCCCCTTTTTTTGCCCTCTTGTTTAAAAGACTAAGCTTATATAACAAGACTCTGCTGTATCTGTAGTCCCCAGTGATCCGAGTTACACCAAATTTGCTGAATTAGTGATATATTAAGTATATAACTACACATTTATATGATGTGAGTTTTACTACTTCAATGCGGTCGGGGTGTTTGTATGCGTTTTTATAGTGGTAAGGTCGTTACGCTTCTTTTCGTCGTATTTTCTGTATGCGTATTTTCTCTATGGATGAACAGTTCATTTGCGGATGAAGAAAAATGTACGTCTGAATACCAAAGCTGTGTAAAAACCAATTTTGATAAACATTGGAAGCATTGGGATGACCGAGAATCGGGGCAAATTATTCTTCAGCACGATGCGTTTGATTCAAAACACATTGATAATCAATTTGACATTTTCGCTTGTGATGAAGTGACCCTTGCCTGTAACGCAGGTCGCGTACCCGATTTTAAAAAGTTTTTAGAACGAAGAGCGACCTTTCCTGATGCAGATTGGTTAGAGTCCAAACCTGAAAATGAAGCAATCGATGTAGCAAAACTGAAACAGGCGCTTAAAACAGCAGGTGGCATTACCAACTTTAGAAGTATTTTAGTTGCGAAAAATGGCAAGCTGATTGCAGAAGAATATTATAAAAGAAAAGATGACCCCAGGCCGCAACATATTCAGTCGATTACAAAATCCATAACCTCATTATTAATCGGCATCGCAATTGATCAAGGTGTAATTGAATCCGAAAAAGAGGTCATCGAACCTTATTTCTCTGAGTATTTTTCGAAACCTCATGATAAGAGAAAAGAAAAGATCACGATCGAGGGGCTCTTAACGATGAGTTCTCGTCTTAATTTTGCGGATAGCCCCTATTACAGTGAGTACGAAAATACGGCCAGCTGGCATGAGCCCGGTTCTTGGCGTGCCTATTGGGCCGCTGATAATTTTCTTGATCGGGCGTTGAATACGGACTTGGTGGAAACCGATGATGAGATTGCGGGCATATATAATACTCCCGCATGTAATTTGCTCACCACAGTATTAAAACGTTCGGCTAATATGAATTCAAAAGAATTTGCCGATAAGTATTTGTTTGGTCCCTTAGGGATCAAAAACTACGTTTGGCATCACGATTCAGATTATAACTATGTGGGTGGGCATACGATTTTTATTCGTCCGCGTGATTTAGCCAGAATAGGTCAGATGATTCTGGATGGTGGAAATTACCAAGGACGTCAAATTGTTTCTGAAGAATGGTTGGAAAAATCATTTCATCCTACCGTCTCAAAGTTAACCACAACAGATGATGGTAAGGCTTCATTTGATTATGGTTACTTGTGGTGGTTAGGCGAACATCAAGGTTATGACTATCAGTTCGGCTGGGGCTTTGGTGGACAGTTTTTATTTCTCATCCCAAATGCCAATACATTAGTGGTGACCACAGCCTATCCTGATCCAACGGGACATACGCATTGGCTAAGGTCACAAAAAATTATTCAAGAAGTGATGCACACAGTGATTGAGGCGTTACCCGAAAATACGCTAAACGAATAACTGTTTAGAGGGTTAAAGTTTCCATATCGAATTTGATGCTGGATTCTACAACCACGATATTATTAATTCTTCGCTCGGGTCTGGAGCGTCGGTCTTGCTGGATGATTTTCTTTTGAGAGTTAATGTAAGGAAATATTGTTGCGGGACCAAATGAGCGTCTATCTATATCTAATATTCTGCGATTTGAGTGGTAGGGGTCTTCAATTTTAGGCGTGGGTGTTACCGTTTGTTTTTTACGCTTAAATAGCATGTGTATTTCTCTAGTTTGTGTTGCCTCATTAGACTATAGAAATATTAAATTATTGTTGAAGCAGAATGACGTTTAACAAAGGTTTACACTAAGCGCGTGTGAGGTAGAGAAATTAAGGCTAATAAATAGTCTACTTAGTTGCACTTCATTAGTTATTAGAATCTTGAACTAAAATCCAAGGTCTTATGACAACCGTCCATAAGTCCGTATTATCTTTTTCCCATTCGATCGCTTGTGGGTCAAATTGTCTTATAAGCAGGTTAGTTTCCATCCATTGTTTAACTTGTTTGCTATCGTCCGATGAAATAGCAAAACCGACTTCTACTAAATCTAAGCTTTTATCTACTAGTATGAGCATGCCTTGGGCATAAAAACGTTCTAGCTCTTTCCAAGGGGCTTTTGCAGTTTCACCAACGATCTTGGCTTTTTCTCGTTGAATGAATTCTTCTAGTTGATCAATTGGTTGATCTTTGGACGGGTCTTTAGGCTGAGCCATTGGGAATTACCACTAAGTTTTAATAAGCTTGTTGGTTTTTTAATAACTCATTTATGTCATACGAAGTGGGTTGTTGCTGTTCGTTTGATTTAAAAGAAAACTGTTTAGCTTCTTTGGAGTTAGGAAATTGTTGAACTAATGTAAGTTTATATTGGTTTGCTTGATCTGGTTTTCCATTTGCATCTAATATTTGTGCACCTAGCAAAAGAGTTTTGGGTGTGGGCTGTGCGACTTTTTCATATTCTTGCAATAATTTAAATGCATTGTCATAGCTGTAGTTGCCATATTGAATTTTAGCTAATTGATACCAAGGCACAGGGGACTTAGGATTAATTTTTAATGCCGCACTAAAATAGCTTGTAGCTTTAACTTTGTCAGGAATTCCTAGTACGCATAAGCCTGCATTAGTGTAGGCTAATTCGGGTTGAGTGTTGTTCTTGTTTTTTGCCGCATCTAAGTAAATCTTTTCTGCTTCTAGAGGTTTATCATTTTTACATAGAAAACTTGCGTAATTGGTTTGCGCTGCGGAGTGATTAGGGTCATGGGATAAGGCACGTTTAAAGTAGCGCTCTGCTTGTTCAGATTGGTTGTTTTTATTATAAATAAGACCCGCTACGGTATATGCATCTGCAGATTTAGGATTGATCTGTAGAGCTTTCTTTACGGAGGCAAGTGCTGCATCAAGTCTGCCAGCGTTCATATACTGCACGGCCTGGACTACATAGCCTTCATTTTGAGCAGCAGTTTTTTTAGGTGGAGTGCTTGAGCAGGCAGATATTAATAAGATTAATGCTATGAAGCAGAGTGCCTGTGTAGGTAAAATCTGTGCTTTGTCTGTACACTTCGCTTGTAAAATCATCGTATTTTTTGCAAAAAGCTAAATTAATAATCTTGAAATAGAACCATAAAGATAACCATAAAGATAAGCTAGATGGAATTTAAACGTCCCGAATCGGTACTGGTACTAGTATACACGCAAGCGAGTGATGTCTTAATGATGCGTCGCAAGTACCCAAATGACTTTTGGCAGTCCGTTACCGGTAGTTTGGAGTGGGATGAGAACCCGCAACAAGCGGCCATTCGAGAACTGCAAGAAGAGACGGGTATTTCTCGGTATACACTTAATGATTGTCAGTTCTCACAGAATTTCGAGATTTACTCTATCTGGCGTGATCGATATGCACCTGGCGTGACCGAAAATCAGGAGCATGTATTCAGCTTGGAATTGCCTGAGCAAATTAAGATTCAGCTGGATCCCAGAGAGCATGATGAGTTTACTTGGCTATCTAAACAAGAGGCGATTGATCTGGCTTTTTCACATACCAATCAGGAAGCAATTGAACGCTGGGTGCCTTGATGGGCTTGCTGCAGCTTAGTTTATAATTACCCATACACTTAAAGTACAATATAAGAAGATGCGTGAAGTTGTTGTTTGTACACATGGTATTTGGATGAATGGCTGGGCAATGAAGCCTATTTCTCGTTACCTACGTGCACAGGGCCATGAGTGTGTGGAGTATTCCTATCAAAGTATTCGACGCAGTCCCAAAGAAAATGCGCAAATGTTGGCTAAGTTTGTTCAACAATTGGATGCAGATATCGTCCATTTTGTTGCGCATAGCTATGGTGGGCTTATATTGCTGCATTATTTTCAAATGTTTGATACGGCTAAACCAGGTAGAGTGGTTATGCTCGGCTCCCCACTCACAGGGAGTGGTGTTGCGAAACATATCTCTAAAAATAATTTGTTAAAAAATAATGTCTTAGGCGCAAGTTCTAAGTCTTTACTTGGAAGCGCGCCAAGCTGGAAAGGTACCCATCCACTCGCGGTGATTGCAGGCACAAAAGGTTATGGGATCGGCCAACTACTGGGTGCGCGTTTAGATAAACCAAATGATGGCACGGTCGCCGTATCTGAAACTAAGGTGAGTAATTGCACGGTGCATATGCAAGTGCCTTTTAGCCATACAGGATTGTTGCTTTCTAAAGATGTCATGGCAGTAGTAGATGAGTTTATTCGAACCGGTGACTGTACGTAAGCCATATTATTTAGCTGGCAATTCTTAAGTCTGATAAAGCCTATTTCATCCTCTAGTTTGACTACTTAATATCTATGAAAGTGTTAAAATACTGCCGTTTATTTGGGAGAGCTTTGCTAGGTCCAAAACTGACTTAAATAGTCGACTTAGCGAGGTTGGAAAACTAGAGGAGTTTCAATGGCAGGTCATAGTAAATGGGCCAATATTCAACACCGCAAAAAAGCGCAAGATGCTAAACGCGGTAAGTTATTCACTAGGTTTATTCGCGAGATTACCGTAGCCGCTCGGATGGGTGGTTCTGATTTGGATGCTAATCCACGTCTCCGTCTGGCTGTGGACAAGGGCCTGTCTGCAAATATGAATAAGGATACCGTGGAGCGTGCGATTAAGCGGGGTGCCGGTGAGCAAGATGGTGATGACTATGAAGAAGTTCGTTACGAGGGATACGGACCTGGAGGCAGTGCAATTTTAGTGGATTGTATGACGGACAACCGGAATCGCACGGTTGCAGAAGTGCGTCATGCCTTTACGAAATTTAATGGCAACATGGGAACCTCAGGCTCAGTGGCCTACATGTTTGCTAATTTAGGGGTTATTCAGTTTGCACCGGGCACCGATGAAGATGCGGTAATGGAAGCGGCGTTGGAGTCGGGAGCGGAAGATGTGCTTACGGCTGATGATGGAAGTATTGAAGTATTAACGACTCCAGATGAATTTATCAATGTTAAAGAAGCTCTCGCTACAGCAAGTTTAGAACCTGTTGAAGCTGAAGTAACGATGCGTGCAGAAAATAGAACTGCGTTGTCAGATAAACAAGGCGAGAGCATGTTAAAGCTTTTAGATATGTTAGATGAGCTGGATGATGTGCAAAATGTTTATTCTAATGCAGATATTCCTGATTCAGTTTACGAAGCTGTAGCTTAAATATGAACAGCAGTATTTAATGCAATACAACGTACCTGAAAAGCAAGAAAATATGGTTCGCATCCTTGGTATCGATCCGGGATTACAAATAACGGGCTTTGGTATTATTGAAAGTGATGGTAGAACCAGCCGCTATATTCATAGTGCTAACATCCGCGCTAAAAATACCAAAGAGGGTGATGTAACCATTCCGCATCGTTTGGGAATAATATTTAGTAAGTTATCAGAAGCGATTGAACAGTTTCAACCGGATGAAATTGCGGTTGAAGAAGTATTTATTAATAAAAATGCATCTTCTTCATTAAAGCTTGGTCATGCGCGCGGTGCAGCCATTTGTGCAGCTGTGAATCAGCGTATTCCAGTGAGTGAATATAGCGCACGTTCGGTTAAACAAGCGGTGGTTGGTTCGGGTGCAGCAAATAAGGATCAAATTCAACATATGGTGTTACGTCTACTTGGCTTGCGTGGGGAGTTCCAAGCAGATGAGGCAGATGCCTTAGCAGTAAGCTTATGTCATGCGCACACAGCATTGATGCTGAATAGTAAGCGCACTTCTGCAAAATCTATTGGCAAATCTAGTATTGAGGATTTCGCATGATAGGACGTTTGCAAGGCGAGATTATTGAGAAGCAGGCACCTTATCTATTGCTAGATGTAAACGGTGTTGGTTATGAGTTAGAAGCACCTATGTCTACATTCTATGAATTGCCTGAATGTGGTCAGTCGGTCATGTTGCATACTCATTTAATGATTCGAGATGATGCGCACACACTTTATGCATTTATACAGTTACGTGATCGAAGTATGTTTCGTAACTTGTTAAAAGTGAATGGTGTAGGTGCAAAGATGGCTTTAGCGATTCTTTCCGGTATGGATTCCAATGCATTTGCGCAATGTATTCATCATGGAGATGTGGATTCACTAGTTAGAATACCAGGAGTAGGTAAAAAAACAGCAGAGCGCTTAATACTAGATATGCGTGACCGTCTTGATAAAGATATTACCTTGCAAGTTGCGAGTAACGGTAAGAATGGCAATGGTGTAAATAATTATGTGGCGGACCCTATTGCAGATGCCGTCTCGGCGTTAGTGTCCTTAGGTTACAAGCCTAATGAAGCGAGCCGAATGGTTAATACGGTAGATATAAAAACCCAAGATAGTGAAGATATTATTCGTCAGGCACTAAAAACGAGTATGTCGTAAATTATGACCAATACTAATATTGAATTAGAAGAATCGCGAATAGTTGATACGCGCGTTGAAAAAGAAGATGTGGTTGCTGAGAATGCTATTCGACCCAGTCAGCTTAGTGATTACATTGGTCAAGAGAAAGTGCGTGAGCAAATGGAAATTTTCATTTCTGCTGCGAAACAACGCCAAGAAGCTTTAGATCATGTATTGATATTTGGGCCACCGGGTTTAGGTAAAACTACGCTTTCACATATTGTGGCGAATGAGATGCAAGTAAACATGCGTCATACATCCGGCCCAGTGCTAGAGCGGCCGGGTGATTTGGCGGCGATCCTTACCAATTTAGAACCACATGATGTGTTGTTTGTGGATGAGATACATCGTTTAAGCCCGGTAGTAGAAGAAATTTTATATCCGGCAATGGAAGATTTTCAGTTAGATATTGTGATTGGAGAAGGGCCCGCTGCACGCTCTATAAAATTAGATCTGCCACCATTTACATTAGTGGGTGCAACAACACGTGCAGGTTTATTGACTTCGCCATTGCGAGATCGATTTGGAATTGTGCAACGACTCGAATTTTATAACACTGAGGAATTAGCCACCATTGTTCGCCGATCCGCCAAAATTTTAAATGTAGACTTGAATGAAGACGGCGCAAAACAAATTGCAAAACGCTCTAGAGGTACTCCTCGAATTGCAAATCGCTTGTTACGTCGTGTACGTGATTATGCGCAAGTTAAAGCGGATGGTGTGGTAACAAGTAAAATCGCAGATGCTGCATTAGATATGTTGAGTGTTGATGAGCATGGCTTTGATAATATGGATAGGCGATTACTGCTAGCGGTTATTGAAAAATTTGAAGGAGGTCCGGTTGGTGTAGATAGTTTAGCGGCAGCCATTGGTGAGGAGCGCGGTACGATTGAAGATGTCATTGAGCCTTTTCTGATTTTGAAGGGTTTTATGATGCGTACACCTCGAGGTCGAGTAGCTACGGGGCACGCGTATCGTCATTTTGGAATTAAGATACCCCAACATAATTTAGGCGCTCCAGATGCAGAATCTAGTGAAGATATGTTTTCTGAAACAACCCAATAGATTTAGCTAGTAATTTTCACCCATAAATAAATTTAAAAAGCTCATTTACGATTAATGAAGCCCTTTGTATGGCCAACACGCGTTTACTATGAAGACACCGATGCAGGTGGAGTGGTGTATTACGCCAATTATTTGAAATATATGGAGCGTGCGCGAACCGAATGGTTGCGAGCGTTAAATATTGAGCAAGATGCACTAATTAAAGAACTGAACGTTTTGTTTGCCGTACGGTCTGTAAATATAGAATATAAGAAGCCTGCGAGATTCAATGATGCTTTAATGGTGACGGTAGTGCCTCATGCACTTAAGCCTGCGAGTATTTCATTCAAGCAAGTCATAACTCAACAAGCTGACGAAGCAAATATATGTACTACAAGTGAAGTGAATGTGGTTTGTTTGAATGCTAAAGACTTTTCACCTAATCCTATACCTAAAAATTTATACAAAATAATTAAAGCAGGGGAAATATAATAATGACAACAGATACCAGTATTTTAGGCTTAATAATGGAAGCCAGCCTGGTAGTGCAGTTGGTGATGCTTTCTTTGCTAATTGCATCGGTTATCTCGTGGACTATGATCGTTAGTAAGTGGAAGATTATTCGTGATGCCCGTGTGAATGCAGATAAATTTGAAGATCGGTTTTGGTCAGGTACTGACTTAGCAGCACTGTATGAAAAAGTCAGGGTAAAAAAAGATCCAACCGGAATGGAGCATATCTTTCTTGCTGGTTTTAAAGAATATGTGCGCTTGCATCGACAAAAAAGAGTTTCTCCCGAGGCAATAACAGATACCTCATTGCGTTCAATGAAGGTGGCGATGGCTCGTGAAGTTGAAGCATTGGAGCATTATCTTTCATTTTTAGCCACCGTAGGTTCTACCGCGCCATATATAGGTCTGTTTGGAACCGTATGGGGCATCATGAATTCATTTCGCGCTTTAGGAGATGTGCAGCAAGCTACTCTTTCGGCTGTGGCGCCGGGGATTGCTGAAGCTTTGATTGCGACGGCGATGGGCTTGTTTGCAGCGATACCGGCTGTGATTGCCTATAACCGTTACTCTACAGATGTGGAGCGTTTAATTATGCGCTATGACAATTTTGTTGAAGAGTTTACAGCTTTATTACAAAGACAGGCATTGACTAAAGACATGGATATGCAAACCCATATTCGAGACGAAGGCTAGAGAAACTAAGCTAGTGAATAGGAAAACATCATGGCATATGTAGCCACCAAGCGTCGCAAGCCTATGTCTGAGATCAATGTAGTGCCCTATATTGATGTAATGCTGGTATTGCTGGTTATATTCATGGTTACTGCACCCTTGTTTCATCAAGGTGTAGAAGTGGCTTTGCCTTCAGCACCTGCGAAACCTCTAGAAAAAACTGATGAAAATCAAGAGCCTCTGATAATTTCAGTGGATCGAGCAGGACTGGTATACGTGAATAAATCAGATGCTCCAGATCAACCGGTAGCCGATGAATTATTTAGAAACCAAATTGAAGAAATTCTATCTAAAGAAGTAAGTCCTATATATGTGCGTGGTGACAATAATGTGGATTATGGAAGAGTCGTTACAGTGATGGTGATGCTGCAAGAAGCAGGTGCTGAAAATGTTGGCTTAATAACGGATCCAACGGTTTCAGAGCTGGGTGGCCCAGATTTTACTGTGGAAGAGCTTGATCCATTGTAAGTCATGGTTAAATTTAAGCGACATTTGCCAATGTCGGCGACGATCGCGATTGTTGTTCATGTGGTAATAATTTTGTTTTTAGTGATTGGTTTTCAATTTAAGCCTGATCATAAAGAAAATCCACTGGACAATATCAACACTATTAATGCAACAGTAATTAATACGAATGAACTAGATATTGAAAAAAAGCCATCACCTAAAGATGACTTGAAAGAAAAGCAATTAGCAGAACAGAAAAAACAACAAGAAATTAAACGAAAGCAGGAAGAAGAAAAGAAACGACTGCAAGCTGAATTAGAAGCTGAAAAGGAAAAAGCTGAAGAAGCGCAAAAGAAAGTTGAGGTTGAGCAACAAAAAGCAGAGCAAATTAAACAACAAGCTGAAGCCGAAAAGCAGCGCATAGAGGAAGAAACTAGAAAACAGGCAGAGGTTGAAAAGAAACGTTTAGAAGAAGAAGTTAAAAAACAAGCTGAGGCTGAAAAGCTTGCGCAGGAAAAGAAAAAAGCTGAAGAAGCGAAAAAGTTAGCTGCAGAGGAAAAGCGTAAAGAAGAAGAGGCTAAAAAGTTAGCCCAACAAAAGCTTGAAGAAGAGAAAAAACGTAAAGAGGCTGAGAAGCTTGCAGCAGAGAAAGCTGCAGAACAAGAGCGATTAGATAAAATATTAGCAGCGGAAGAAGCAGAGATAAATGCTGCAGAAGCGGAAGCCCAGCGAGTAGCGAAGGCACGCACAATGAGTAGAGATATTGCGATTTATCAAGATGCATTACGCAGTAGAATACAAAGTCGGTGGCGTAAGCCGATTAATGATCAGTCAGATGCCTGGTGCAAAGTGTACGTTCGCCAAGCACCTGGTGGGTATGTGGAGGATGTAGTGGTTGAACAATGTACGGGTGATGAAGCATTTCGCCGCTCTGTTGAAGAAGCAGTGTGGAAGTCAGATCCATTGCCAGAGCCACCTACGCCTGATTTGTTTGATCGAGATTTGCGTTTTAAATTTATTCCGGAGACTTAATGAAAACATTAGTTAAAGTTGTTGCCTTTAGTTTATTTCTTTTTATAGGGCAAAGTGCGCATGCGGTATTAGAAATTCAAATAACGCAAGGTGTTGATGGTGCGTTACCTATTGCAATTGCAGTTTTTGCTGGTGATACCTATACCGCTCCTGAAGCAATTGAGACGATAGTGCGCAATGATTTAGCAAGAAGTGGTTATTTTGATGTGCTGGATAAGCAACGCTTTCCACAAGCAATTGTAAATCCTTCGCAATTAGATTTTAAAGCCTGGCGTGATACTGGGGTAGAGAGTTTGTTGTTTGGGAAAATTGTCCAAGCAGCTGAAGGACAATACCGCATTGAATTCCAATTAATTGATTTAATTAGAAAGAAGCGGCTATTGGGCAATGTTATTCCTGCTGGTACAAAAGATGTACGTAAGGTGGGTCATAAAATAAGTGACTTAGTATTTGAAACGTTAACAGGGGTGCGTGGTGCATTTAGCACGCGTGTGGCGTATGTCAGTACGATAAGTCAAGGAACTTCAAAAAAATATGTACTGCAAGTTGCTGATGCAGATGGCTACAATGCTAGAGCTATATTTTCTTCTAGCAAACAAATTCTATCTCCAGCCTGGTCGCCAGATGGTTCTCGCTTAGCGTATGTTTCTTTTGAAACCGGTAATTCAGCTATATATATACAAGACATTATTCAAGGTACACGTGCGAAAGTTTCTGCCAAAAAAGGCATCAATAGTGCGCCATCTTGGTCGCCAGACGGGAGGCAGTTAGCCTTAACCCTGTCTGCTGCCGGTAGTCCAGATATTTATGTTTTGGATATAGCAGCAAAAAACTTAAAACGTCTTACGAGCGGACCGGCAATTGATACAGAACCGAGTTGGATGCCGGACGGAAAAACTTTATTATTCACTTCTGATCGAAGTGGTGGACCACAAATTTATCAAGTTTCAGTGAATGGCGGAAAGGCGCAAAGGCTGACATTTGATGGTAAATACAACGCTGCGGCAGATGTTTCGCCAGATGGTCGTTATGTCGCGATGGTCAATAATAGTGGCAATGGTTTCCGTGTAGCAGTGATGGATCTTCAATCACGGGCTATGCGTGTAATAAGCAATGGTAATCTAGATGAAGCACCAAGTTTCGCACCAAATGGCAGCATGATTATGTATGCTACTGCGGATCAGGGTCGAGGAGTTTTAGCTGCCGTAAGTGCAGACGGGAGAGTTAAACAGAAACTACGTTTAACAGAAGGTGAGGTGCGTGAGCCATCATGGTCACCATTTCGTTAACTATAATTTCGAAATTAAAATTGTTTCGAATTTTTTAATTTGTAACCACAAAGAGGAGTGAGTTATGACTAAGCAAGCATTTATAGTATTTTTTATAAGTTTATTTTTAACGCTGGGCGCATGTAGCACCAGTACTAAGCAAATGCCTGGTGATGTAATTAGTGATGATTACGAAGGTGGTGATGTGTCGTTAGAGGATGGATCACAAACTTCAGGTCTCGAAGGTGAGGGCGGCTTGTCAATGGGCAGCCTAGATGATGTGATCGCTCAATCAGGTAATGTTGTTTACTTTGATTACAACAGCTCAGAAATTCGTGATGAATCTATGCCGCTAATTATGGCAGCAGCGGAATCATTATCGGCTAATCCAGCATCACAGCTTCGATTGGAAGGTCATGCAGATGAGCGCGGTACTCGTGAATTTAATCTCGCACTCGGTGAGCAACGTGCGCAAACTGTGCGTGACATTATTATGTTGCAAGGTGTAAGTGGTAATCAACTTGATATTATTAGCTATGGTGAAGAAAAACCTGCAGTCGTTGGCTCAGGCGAGCAATCATGGCAACAAAATAGAAGAGTTGAAATCGTACAGTAACTGAATTGGTCAAAATTATGGAAAGAAAGTTAAGGATGAACATCAAGTCTTTTGGCCTGAAAATAATGGTGACACTTGTATTAATGCAAGTGTCTACCATGGCGTTTGCTCATAAAGCGAATAATGAACGTTTAGATGCACTGGATGCAAGAATGCAGCGCGTCGAACGAATTGCAAATAGTGAGGCGTTGGTTAATTTGTCGCAGCGTATAAATGCATTGCAGAGAGAAATACAACAACTGCGTGGAGAGAATGAGCAGTTAGCACATGAGTTAAGTACTTTAAAAACACGGCAACGTGAACAGTTTCTAGATATTGATCGTCGGTTACAAGCGCCTGGATCAATGATTGATGGGTCTTCGTCAACAAATGGAGTCATGCTTAATAATGATTCTGTTGGCCAAGCTCAAACTTCTGATGTAGTAAACAATACAAGTAATTCAGATCAGCAGGTTGCGATAACTGATGGTGCTATTGTTTCTAATGGCGGATCTAATGATGCTGCAGAAGATTATAAAAATGCTGCAGAAGATTATAAAAATGCATTTACCTTGCTAAAGCAAGGTAAATACGATGATTCAATTACTGCATTTAATGGCTTTCTTCAAAACCATTCTAAGAGCAAGTATGCTTCTAATGCGCAATACTGGTTGGCTGAAGCAAATTATGTTTCTAAACGCTATCCACAGGCATTGTCTGAATTTACTAAGGTCATTGAACAATATCCAGCTAGTTCAAAAGTAGCAGATGCTAAATTAAAATTAGGTTTTACACATTATGAGTTGGGGCAATATGAAGAGTCTCGAGTTGAACTTACTCGCTTACGCGCCCAGTTCCCTAATTCAAGTGTTGCGAGCTTAGCTCAGCAAAGACTCGAACGTATGGCTAGAGAAGGTCATTAACTGCTGATAATATTTACTTAACGTTAAATAAATATGACCGCAACCGTTACCCCTCTGGGGACGCAACCACAAGCTGAAAAGCTCCGCATTACTGAAATATTTGCATCTATACAAGGTGAGTCAACTAGTGTTGGGATGCCCACTGTATTTGTGCGATTAACAGGTTGTCCACTGCGTTGTCAGTATTGCGATACTGCATATGCGTTTAGTGGCGGTGACTGGATGCAGTTAGATGAAATTGCATCAAAAGTATCAGGGTTTAATTTAAAGTATGTAACCGTAACGGGTGGTGAACCGCTTGCACAGAAGTCTTGTTTGAATCTACTAAACAAATTGTGTGATCAAGATTATACGGTTTCACTTGAGACAAGTGGCGCATTAGATATTAGTGAAGTGGATCCTCGTGTGATTAAAGTGATGGATATTAAAACACCATCTTCTGAAGAAGTGAAAAAAAATCTCTGGGATAATGTTAACTATTTGCGTGAGCAAGATCAGGTTAAATTTGTGATTTGCAATCAATCTGATTATGTCTGGGCAAAAAACATAGTTGTTGAGTATCAATTAAGAGATCGATGTGAAGTTTTATTTTCTCCTGTTATGAGTGATACAGGTGAAAATCAACTTGATGCAAGTAAACTAGCTGAATGGATTGTGCAGGATCAACTCGATGTGCGTTTTCAATTACAGATGCATAAAATTCTATGGGGCAACGTCCCAGGCAAATAAATTATCTGATAAATCAGATAATTTATAGAAAACTTATTAGATTTGGCAAAACAAAAACAAGCAATCGTTCTTCTTTCAGGAGGTCTGGACTCAGCCACTACGTTAGCTGAAGCTCAGTCAATAGGCTTTGATTGTTACGCGTTAAGTTTTTCTTATGGCCAACGTCATAGTGCCGAATTAAATGCCGCTACAAAAATTGCATCACTTTCAAACGTTATTGAGCATAAAATTTTTGATATTGATCTTTCGACATTCAAGGGTTCAGCATTAACGGATAGTCAGATTAAAGTGCCTCAAGGTGAGTCATTAGTGAAAACTAATGAGATTCCTGTTACCTATGTGCCCGCTAGGAATACTATATTTCTGTCCATCGCGCTTGCATGGGCTGAAGTGCTGAAGATTGACGATTTGTTTATAGGTGTGAATGCTGTGGATTATTCTGGCTATCCTGATTGTCGACCTGAATATATACAGGCTTTTCAAGCTATGGCAAATCTAGCAACTAAAGCAGGAGTAGAAGGCAATATGCTTAAAATTCATACTCCATTAGTCTCACTCAGCAAAGCAGAGATCATTACGTTAGGTAATCAACATAATGTCGATTATTCGCAAACAGTTTCCTGTTACCTCGCGGATGAAGAAGGTAGGGCGTGTGGCAGCTGTGATTCATGTTATTTTCGTAAACAAGGCTTTAAAGAAGCCGGAATTAATGATCCAACACTTTATGTTTGATCTATCTAACCAGAAGTGGATAGGCATATGCATGGAGCTTTATTTGAAATTACGGTACGATATCGCGCTTCTCGTGGGCCGTTAGCTCAGCTGGTAGAGCACTCGGCTTTTAACCGAATTGTCGTGAGTTCGAATCTCACACGGCCCACCATTTTTCTGAATAATTTGACTATTGTTAGATCATCCAAGCTTAATACCGAATGGACTAGGGTGAGTCAGTGTTAGCCAAGCTAACATTTTGCATGGCCATCAATTAATACAGAATATTAAAAATTTGAAATACTTTTTAATTTGGGTGGTTGTTTAACCATTGGTTTAGGTGCGTCAAAGTAATAACCTTGAGCATAGTCAATACCAATTTCTTTTAGTTTGTTAACAATTTCTATTGTTTCCACAAACTCTGCAACGGTTTTTTTGCCTCCTGCTTTGGCAATATCATTAATTGATTTAACCGTCGCAATATCAAATTCATCTGTAACCATATTCTTTACAAATGCACCGTCTATTTTTACGAAATCTACAGGTAAGTCTTTTAAATATTGAAAAGAAGAAAGTCCGCTTCCAAAATCGTCTAATGCAAACAAACAACCATGTCCTTTAAGTTTAGCAATAAACTTTTGTGCATTTTTTATATCGGTTACAGCAGCGGTTTCCGTAATTTCAAAACATATCTTGTTTCCAGGGATGTTGGAAGCAATTAGTTTGTCTATTATGAAATCTGCCATATTTTGATTGCTAAAGCTCTGCCCAGAAAGGTTGATATTACAAACTTCTAAATTATTTACTTCTATTGGGTTATTCATAAAAAAATCAAAGGTGTTCGATACGACCCATACATCTAATTGAGTCGCTAGGTGATAACGTTCAGCAGTAGGTAGAAATACATATGGGCTAATAATTTCACCACTTTCAGATAACATTCTGATTAATACTTCAAAATGATCCATTTCATGAACTTTGTCATCAATAGATACAATGTCTTGTCGGTAGAGTATGAAACGGTTTTCTTCAAGCGCTGATTGAATTTGATTGATGCATGACATTTCACTTCTTTTTCTTTCAAGCTGAGTGTCTGAGCTGGTATATGCATATACACGATTACGACCTAAATCTTTAGCTACAGAACAAGCAGTATCTGCAGCATTAAGAGCATCATATGCGGTCGCGCTTTCACTGTTGATTTCAGTTAAGCCAATGCTTGCGCTGATGTGAAATGTCCTGCCTTCCCAAAGGTAACGTAGGTTTTCAATATCATCTCGTAATTTATTGCTGAGTGCTAGCGCAGTGTCTATATCGCACTGGTAGAAGATGATACAGAATTCATCACCACCTACACGTGCTAAAAAATCAGATTTTCGTATTCCTTCTTTGAGAATATTAGCGACTAGTTTTAACAAACCATCACCAGCGACATGCCCACATGAATCATTTACAATTTTAAATTGATCTAAATCCAAATAGCATAATACATCTCTAGTTTGACCATTTCTGTTAAGTTCTACTATGCAATTACGTAATCTTCTTTTAAATTCTCGACGATTATTCAATTTTGTAAGTGAATCGTGTGAAGCTTGGTAAGATAAGGTGTTAGTTAATGCGGTTAAACTATCGCTTAGTTCTAAGACTTCTTTCGGTCCATTCTTTACACCTTCAAAAGAATTGAAATTTATCAATGAAGTTTCGGCTGATTTTTTTAAGGTATGTAGTGGATTACATACCTGTTTGTAAGCCCAAATCCATAAGCCAATTAAAATAATACCAAAACCAGAAGCACCGAGTACCCTGATATTTTTTAATGTGTTTTTTTCTTCTGTAAGTGCTGATTTTCTATTGCTTGCTGATTGCTTTACTTGTGAGCCAATCTCTAAAATAGAGGAGTCTAATTGTTTCGCTATATTATCGTACTCAATTAAAAAATTATCTAACGTGGCTTGGCGTGTTTTTTCTGGTGTATCTTGTGATTGTAATAATAAGCTATTAATGCGATTGATGTCGTGTTTAGCTTCAATCAATAAAACTTCATTTTTAAATAAATCCTGATGTGTTAGGAAATTTGATAGAGAGGTGCTTAATAAATCACCTTTATTAACGGCTCCGTTGATTAAGTAAGTCTCTCCGCTGCCTAAGACTAGGTCTGTGCTGATATAAAACTGTATAATTTCTTTTTGAAATCTTTCAAACTCGTCTATTAAAAATTGATCTGATACAGTTTTATTCGAAAGGCTCTCTACACTGAATTGTTTTTTGCTGATAATGATTTCTAAAAAGTATCCACATACTAGGCAACTTAATATTATTACTGCAAAGTATGTTTTAATTTTCATTAGTCTATTAGCTATGAATTAGTCATCAATAAACTAATGAATGCCACTCATTAAAAACAACTCTAATGCTGTAACTTCTGCAAGTGTGTTGCAAACGGATATAGCGTTTAGATTTTGGCCAATTAATGAAGTGAACGAATCTTCTATGTCTGTGTTTTCCCAAGCTTGTTTTGGCTGCACATCTAAAACAGTGCCATCATGCGAAATAATCCATGTGAATATTCCGTAATGATTGCCAGAATTCCATTCGGCTTCTATTAGATACCCAAGCAAGTTGTAACTATCTGCATTATTTACTGTGTATGTCTTAACTGATGGATGATGTATATAGGTGGTCTCATATCCAATAGAGTTATGAATCTCATTTAAGCTAAGCTTATTGATATGTACAGAGTTAACGCTATAGTTTTCAACTTCTGGGAAGGACTTGTGGATTAAAGTGGTGTGATTAAATTTTTCAATATCACTTTTCCAAACAATTTTGGTAACAGAAATTGTCTTAAGGGCTGATTTTAATATCGATAAGGTTAATGAAGGTATTTCAGTTGGTTTCGATGGCACATCAATGGTTATTGCATTGCCATTACTTTTAAGTAATTCTAATACATCACTGTATGATTTTCCTTTCAGGGTTCCTTTTAGGAATTCTAGATTGGACTTATCACATGCAGGTATTCTGCAGCGTTGTATAAAAAAGTCACGAATAGAATAATCTAAATTTAATGCCCAAGCGATCTCAATTAATCCCCATTCTGTAAGTTCTGTTCGAGCATGAACTAACCCAAGAGGGGTGCGATCCTTGGAAGCAACATATAATGTATGTTTACCAAGTTCGTTAAACTGTAATGTAAATGGTAATGATTCACTTATGATGTTTCGAGTATTTTTGTCAACAACCTTAACAATCGATTTATGGCTGGTAGATTCAGGATATAATTCATGAATTGCTGAAACTGGATCTCGTAAAGAACAATATGCATAAGCGCTTACTATCGGTGCAGCAATAGATAATGATATAAATACTAATACGTAGAGGCTCGTTCTTTTTATCATTTTTGATTCCTTTCTTAAGTAACCGGGCACATAATTTTCTATGCAGGTTTTTATCTTAAATTCTTATTCTTAGTTGTATTGTGGCGGTTGTATCTGCTTCAACTCCTGATAAATTGTCTAGGTCATATGCAAGCTGCGAACTAAATGAAAGTTGATTGGTAAAGTCCCAATCAATACCAAATGCTGTACTTAAACCATTTTCCCAATTGCCATCAATTTTGCTATAAGACGTTCTTGTTTGTGAATATAAGTGGATAGATTCATTAATATTTCTCCAAGAAATCTCACCTAACCAATTTACTAACTCTGTTTCTTCATTCTCTCCTGCAGATAATTCGGTTAAAAATTCAAATTGTTTAAAATAATGAGCGATATCTAAACCTAATTGCTTTCGTTTAGTTGTTCCAGTGTCTCCCAAAACTTCACCATAGAAATATGAAAAGCCATATATTGTATTGAAGTGGTTTGGGGTTCCGACACGTCCTGCTAATACATATGGATCGTCTTGGCTACGGATGTCATTACTTGATCCGCGGGTTAGCGCGAACTCATAATCTAATACGGGCAAATTCCCATTAATTGAAATACCCCAATCTGCTTTTACGCCTCTTGAAGAGAAGGTGTATTGTCTTAATGTGCCATTGGTATCTATATTTTGTTCGAGACCAAAAGGCACTTCGAAGTGGCCTAAGCGTATATTAAGTTTACCTTGCGCTAACCCCGTGTAGTTAAAGTTCGCAATTCGCCAAGTCAACTCCCAATCATCTCCATCATCAAAAAAAAATGGTGCTTTTGGAATATTAGTTAAATTTACGAGATAGGGTTGAAATACTAATGTGCCGTAGTCACCATTTTCATTGCTAAAAACTTTGTGTAGATCAAAACCATATACGTCTTGCTCATACCATTCATCTTGTTCTAAATTTCTAATACGACGCGCAGAAACATCAAATGCCCAGCGTGTATTATTTAATAATGTAACTTCTCTTTTTGTAATAGGAGTAGGTTTTTCATAACTTGCAACTACATAGTTATCTGAATTCGTATCGGCATATGTATTTATGCTGATTGACCATACTAATATAGAAGAAAGTAAGAGCGTGTAATGAGATCCTCTCATTAATTTATCCATCCTTTTTATAATATTATTCAGTCTATATCGGCCGTAATAATTAATTCTTTTACAAGATTATTAATAAGTACCAATCAAATCATGAATAATGTGACCCATGTCCATATGGGTCGCATTTTCTCTACATGCTGAGCTTCGATTATTTGTGTATGTAAAGCTCAGCTTGGTCTACATGTTATGTAGGGTAGGTGCTTCAGTGAGTAGAATGTTACTTAACTGCCCCAACTCATAATGTCAAAGCTGCGGTGGATACCTACATATGCTTCAGTTTCGTCACCATCATCACCTAGGATATCTGCATCATCGGTATGTACGATTGCAGCTGTCATATCGAAACCAGCCACTTCAAACCCATAACCCACTTCTAAGTAATTACCCAATTCATCTTCTGCGTCATCGTCAAACATTCCATACGTTACATATGCACCATTCCATCCAACTGTGGCGGCATAAAAATCGTAGTTATCACCATCTGAAAATTCGCCATTGTATTCGCCGGGTGAAAATTCTAAATCTACAGACCAAGTATCATTAGACCAACCCGCATAGATATTCGCCTCGTTATACTCAGCATCAAAGTTATCTGAATATTGGTAAGTGGTATAACCACCGCCTAAATACATTCCATTAGTAAATTCATGCACGTAACCACCGTATACATCATATTCAACACCAGTGCCTACGTCAGCAATCCAGGTGCCTAGGTAAAATCCACCAACTTCTAAATCAAGGCCACCATTACCAACGCCTGAGTCTTGTGGAATGCCGCGGTAGTTATAGTCTGACAAAATTCCTGCATTACCAGAGAGGGTTGCTTCTGCAAACGCGTTGCTTGAAAGTATGGTTGCACCCGTTAACGCTAAGGTTGAAAGAGTTAATGCTTTTAATGTTTGTTTCATGTTCATTTCCTAATTAAATTAATTTTTTATATGGTAAATATGGTCATTCAAGACTAATAAATTCTTAAAATAGAGAATAGAGATTGCGTTTAGAGCATAAAGACTGAAGCTGAGCCAGTTCCATAGCCTTGAATGTTGGCTTGAAAATGAAGTCCTGAACCATTTGATATAATTTCTGTTACGTTTTCTGGTACTGATTCTTCATTTACATGGATTTTGTCTAGTCGCATGTCAGGAGTGGTGCCATCTGAAAAGAAACCAACACTTACATTAAATACTTCATTAACGTTATCCATAATGGCACTGCTTATTTCCCCAGAGGCTATGCAATCCTCGGCTGCTCCCATAGGGATCATAGAAAGTGCTGCGCCTGAGAAGCACGCTAAAGAATTATCAAAAATAATGGCCCCACATACATTTTCTTCGCCATTTTTAAAGGTGCCGATCACTGTTTTAGGTGAAATGTCTAATGGTGCGTTATCTGAAACTTCTACGTCTTTACCAAAAAGCATGTCAAAGGTGTTTTTTACTCTTCTAAGTTCTAAAGCCATTTTTTACATTCCCGCTTTTGCCAATACAGGCATGAGTGATTTTTCAAAAGATTCTGGTGTAAAGGGTTTGGTTATCATAAAATTTGCACCTGTATCGGTGGCAAGATTACGCATTTTTTCTGAACCTTCTGTGGTAACAAAGCCGAATTTAACGCGCTGATTTTCCTCGCGCACTTTGCCAAGAAACTCTATGCCATTCATATTGGGCATATTCCAGTCTGAAAGAATTAAATCTGGATTATGTTCGTCTACTTGTTTTAATCCTTCAGCACCATCTTCTGCTTCAACTATTGAATGCTCTCCAATATCTATTTGGCGAAGTATCCTTTTAACAATCATCCGCATTGCTTTACTGTCATCTACTACTAATACTTTTAACATTATATTTAACACTTACGTTTATCATCGATGCCTAATGTATCGTCCAATATGTAGAATGATTGAATATATATTTTTAGATATTCATCATGTAATTCAATCCGTTCATATTTCTTATAAAAAATAGTGACTTAATAGCCATTTTGAGTGCTTTGATCGATAACTTATATATATATGTAGTCTATTCACTAATCTGTAATTAAATAATATTTATTTCTGCCGATAAGTATTCATATTCTAATTATATGTAATCGATATTTAGGTTTTTAAGTATGACAAAAAGTTTAGATGAGTTGGTTTCAGACGCGAACTCGCTGATAGCATTCCCAGCTGTAGTATCTGAGTTTAATAACGCAGTAAATCAAGAGAGTACTGATTCAGAAAAACTGGGATCAATATTGCAGGTGGATCCAGCGTTGACTGCAAAACTATTACAACTATCTAACAGTGCCTATTTTGGCACCTCTATACCGGTTGAAAATGTAAAGGATGCAATTTTCCGTCTTGGCATCAAGCAAACACGTGATCTTGTTTATGGTATTTGCGCAAAAAACAGTTTCAATGGAATTACAAATGACTTAATAACTAGCGAAGATTTTTGGAAACATAGTCTTATTTGCGCATTATCAGCGCGCGAAATAGCTAAAAGTATAAAATTACATCCAGCAGATACAATGTTTACAGCAGGTTTGTTGCATGATATTGGTGACTTAGTTTTATTCTCTTTTGAGCCTGAAAAGTCAGCTGAAGCGGTAGCGATAAGTCTAGATGAATATGATGGCATGCATCAGTCCGATGCAGAGAGAGCTATATTTAAATTTGATCATACAGACGTAGGCGGTAGGTTAAGTCATCATTGGGGCTTACCTGAAATATTGAGAACATGTATTGCAAATCACCACAAGCCAGGTGAGCAATCACAATATGCTAAACAGGTTGCGGTTATTCATGTCGCTAATGCTGTTTCTGAGCTTATTGAGGTGAATAGCCATGATTTTTCTCAATGTGAGATTATTGATGATTCGATCTGGAAGTTGTTAGCTACAGATTCGAGTGTGATTGAAAGTTGCTTTTCGGTTGTGCAAGAAGAATATGATGATATGTCTAAACTAATGTTCAATTAAAGTGATGTAATTAAATAGTCATTTGTTTGTCTAAATATTGGTAGCTCATTAACGTTCAAGAAAAAATAGCATTTATGAGTCCTAAAGCCTCTGGATTTATATAGTAGAAAATTGCTAAAAATCTCTTTTTATTTTGTTTGATTTAAAGCAAGGCAAGTCATCCTGGTTTTATTTTATTTTATCTGAATATTATTGACTGTATGTCAATTATATGACGAAAAATGTTGTAAGTAATGAATTCTACATAAGTTTTAAAGTTTCCAGTTTTATCGCCGATATGTGTATCAAGTCGTAATAAATAGTTACGCCATATCACACTAGTGTGTGGCAACTATTTAGTACAAAAAATAGAAAAAGTATAAATATAATTTTTATATTGGAGCATGTAGTTTGGCAAAGATTTTAGCAGTAGATGACTCTCCGTCAATGAGAAAACTTGTATCCATGACATTGCGTCATGGTGGGCATGAGGTAGTCACCGCAGATGATGGTGTGGATGCATTAGAATTTGCAAAAAAAGAATCAGTAAATCTTGTAATTACAGATTTACATATGCCTAACATGAATGGTATTTCATTGGTGAAAGCATTGCGGAACTTAGGTCATTATAAATATATTCCACTTCTGTTTCTGACAACTGAAACAAGTGCAGAGATGAAGAGAGAAGGAAAGAATGTAGGCGCTACAGGTTGGATTGTAAAACCATTTGACTCAGAAAAATTGCTTGAGACAATTGATAAGGTTCTTGCTTAGATAGTTATTATGTTTTTCATGTTAAAGCTAATAAATTAAGGCTAATAAAATGTCAATAGATTTAGATCTAGATGAAATAAATGAAATCTTCTTTGAAGAAAGCTTTGAAGGATTAGATGTGATGGAAACAGGTTTGTTAAACCTTGATCAAGGTGATGCAGACTCTGAAGTGATTAATGATATTTTTCGTGCTGCGCACTCAATAAAAGGTGGAGCAGGAACCTTTGGGTTTATGGAAATATCAGAATTTACACATGTAGTAGAAACCTTGTTAGATGAAGTGCGCTCTGGTACACATGTCGTTTCTAAAAGTGATATTCAATTACTATTGAAATCTGTTGATTATCTTCGCGATACAATGCGAGCGCTCCAAAATAAGCAAGATGTTGATGCAGAAGGTGGGGAAGAGTTGCGTCAACAGATAAGTGATGTGCTTTCAGCTAGTAGTAATAATGCCATAGCATCTGATGAAGATAGTGTACAACAAGAAGTACCGTCAAATAATAATGAAAAAGTAGAGTCTGAAAACATAATAGAAAATTATTTAGAAAATCAGAAAATGTGGATCATAAAATTTGAGCCGCATTTAAATATGCTACAAAGTGGTAATGACCCGCTAAGAATATTCCGCGAACTCGAAACCATTGGTGAATTGGAAGTTGAAGCATCTATAGTAACATTGCCATCATTAGATAAGTTATCGCCACTGAACTGTCATTTAAGCTGGGATCTATATTTAACTACAGAAGCTACACGTGATGAAATTTTGGAAGCATTCGATTGGGTAATGGAAGAATGTGATCTTGAATTAATAGAACCAAAGGATAACTCTGAAGAAGTCGAAGTGGAAGTTGATATTGAGGTTGAGATTCAAGAAAAGGATAAACCTACTGCAGAAAAGAAAGAGGTTAAGCCTGAGCAGGTTAAAGCCAATAAAGAACCAGAGCCTAAAAATAAAGCAGCTAAATCAAAACCCGCGGCGAAACAAGTCGCTAAAGAGTCTTCATCAATCCGTGTCAGCATAGAAAAAGTGGATGCATTACTTGATTTAGTAGGTGAGCTAGTCATTACACAATCTATGCTTAAGCGCTTTGGTAGTGAATATGATGAGGATTCACTTAAAGAGTTAGGTGACGGACTTACTCAGCTGGAACGCTATACGAGAGAGTTGCAAGAAAATGTAATGGATATACGCATGTTACCCATTAGTTCTAGTTTTAATCGCTTCCCAAGACTTGTGCATGATATTAGTGGAAAACTTGGTAAAAAGGTTGATCTTAAATTAAGTGGTGAACATACCGAACTTGATAAAACTGTCTTAGAGAAGATTGGCGACCCACTCGTTCATTTAGTAAGAAATTCACTTGATCATGGTATAGAAACACCAGATGTTCGCGTTGCAGCGGGTAAACCTGAAACAGGAACATTGCATTTATATGCTTTCCAAGAAGGTGGCAATATTGTTATACGTGTAGAAGATGATGGTGCCGGTATTAATACAGAAAAAATTCTCGCAAAAGCACGTGAAAAAGGCTTAGTTGGCGCAGACGAGAATCTTTCAGACGATCGTATAAACAATTTAATATTTCATCCTGGGCTCTCAACGAATGATGAAGTAAGCGACCTTTCTGGTCGTGGTGTAGGTATGGATGTTGTGCGCCGTAATATTAAGGATTTAGGTGGGCGTGTTGAAATTCATTCTGAAAGAGGTGTCGGTTCTGTATTAACTATTCGTTTACCACTAACACTCGCAATACTAGATGGACAGCTCGTACGTTGTGGTAAAGAAACATACATTATTTCACTTTTATCGATTGTTGAAACAGTGATGGTGAGTGAAGAACAAGTTAATGATGTAGCGGGTGGTGCTCGTGTATATCAAATGAGAGGGAATTATATTCCTATTATAAGTTTGAATAATGTTTTTAAGCATGAGCATAACGCATCCATAAAAAACAAGAATAGTGGCTTACTAGTAGTAGTGGAGTCTGATGGGGCACAAGTTGGGATTCTAGTAGATGAATTATTAGACCAACAACAAGTCGTAATTAAAAGCCTAGAGGATAACTTTAAGCAAATGGATGGACTATCTGGTGCAACTATTCTGGGTGATGGAACCGTTGCATTAATTCTTGATGTGCCAGGGTTTGTGCAAAGTTTTTTAACATCTGATATGAATAAAGTTAGCCCACAAAAACATGCGGCTTAAGAAGATATATTTTGGAGATAAATAGATGAATACATCAGAAGCACAATTGATTGAAGAAGAGCATTTCAATACCGACTCAGAGCAATTTTTAACATTTATGCTTGCAGGTGAAGAGTATGGGGTAGAAATATTGCGTGTACAAGGCGTGCAAGGCTGGACAAAAACAACGCCTATTCCAAATACTCCTGATTATATTCTTGGTGTAATTAATCTACGTGGAGCCATTGTGCCCATTATAGATTTACGCACACGTTTTGGTTTGGAAACTATTTCATACGGGTCTACTACTGTCGTAGTGGTAGTTAAAATTACGAGTGAAGATCTGGAGAGAACGGTAGGTGTAGTGGTAGATGGAGTGTCTGAAGTGTATCGCTTAGATAATAAGGATATACAAGCGTCTCCTGAGTTTGGGGATGCAGTAAAAACAGAATTTATAAAAGGTTTGGCTACAGCAGATGAGAAAATGATTATTCTTTTAGAAATTAATAAATTAATTAGTTTTGAAGAGATATCTGAGGTCGTTATTCAAGAAGAAGTGAACACTTAAACAATAAAGATAAGGGAAAATTATTATGCTTTCGCTAATAACATTGCGACATAAATTACTAATGTCAACAGTGGCGTTAAGTATACCTATATTATATTTGGGTTACATAATGCTTGATGCCAATATTTCAAGTATTAATAAAAGACAAGTCGAATTAGATGGTTTGCACTATCAAGAATATATGCGTCCAATCATTAAAAATGTTGCTGAGCACCGTGGATTGACAGCTTCTTTTCTAAATGGAAATGAAGCAGTTAAATCAGACATTGATGTTTTGTCTGAGAATATCGATAAATCAATCACAGAATTAATAGAATTTGATAATCAGTGGGGTAATAAGTTTGATACCGAAGTAATTATTAATAAGCTAAATCAAGCTTGGAGTCAATTAAGATCTGAAAACTTAGATTTACGTAAAAGAGAAAATTTCGAAGCACATTCAAGTTTAATCGCACATATTCTTTACTTGTCAGACCATGTTGCAGTTAAAACAGGGCTGACATTAGATGCGGATGCTGATATTTCATATTTGAGTAAGCTAACAACTAATAGCATACCAAAACTGCGTGAAGAAGTGTCTAAGTTACGTGGTATCAGTACTAGTATCGCTTCACGACAGTATTTGGAAGATGGTGAAAATTTAATAGTTTTATCTTATCAAATTGGAGTTAGTGAAAGTTTAAGTTCTACCAATGTATTATTTGAAAGAGCATTTTCAGAAAATTCAAAATTTGAAAATGCAATGCAAGAAAGTTTGGATAAATTATCCAATAGTATAGCTGTGGTTATGCAAAATAGTCAGTTTATCTTAACCGATGTCACAGGATTGATGCAGGCAGAACCTGGAAAATATTTTGATGCTGGAACAGTAGCCATTGAAGAAAGTGCGCAGTTGGAAGAAATTGTTATCCAGAATATCAAAGCACTGCTGAATGAACGCATCATGGCTATGAAATCTAAGCTCTATCTTAGTGGTGGTATTTCATTGGTATTACTCATATTTGCCTGTTATTTTAATTTTCTAATTATGAAAGAAGTAAATAGAAATTTCTCTGGAGTATTAAAAATATTTGAGAGAATTAAAAAAGGTAAGTATGACACCGAAATAGAGTCCCAAGGTAACACAGAATTCTCTAAAATATTTTCTAGTTTATCCTCTATGCAAAATGAGCTTCAAGAATCAGTTCAAAAGGACCGCGAGCTCGCTGAGCATGCAGGGCGAATTAACATGGCCTTAGACAAGGTTTCGGCGGGTGTAATGATGGTCGATGAGGACCTGAATATAATATATACAAATAATTCTGTCATCGAAATTTTAGGTAATGCTGAAGACGATATACGTAAAGAGTTGCCAAACTTTAATAGTCAGAAATTAATGGGCGAAAATATCGATATATTCCATAAAGATCCATCACATCAACGTGCATTATTAGCAAATTTAAAAGATACACATAATGCAGAAATATTTGTAGGCGGCCGTACTCTAGTGATAGCAGCTAACCCTGTTTTTAATCAAGATAATATCAAAATTGGCACGGTAGTTGAGTGGAGCGACCGCACTCAAGAATTATTAGTAATTGATGAAGTGCAAAGTTTGGTAGAAAGCGCATCGATGGGGAATTTGAGTGATCGAATAGATCTATCTAATAAAGTTGGTTTTTATAAACGCTTAAGCGAAGGCATGAATGATTTGGTTGATGTATCTGAGCGTGTGATTAATGACACTTTGCGCGTTTTAAGTGCAATGTCGCAAGGGAAATTAAATGAAACTATTAATGAAGATTACCAAGGTGTGTACGAACAACTTAAATCAGATACAAACATGGTAATTGATAAATTAAGAGAAGTAGTTACCAATATTAAATCGTCATCAGATACGGTTGGTACGGCATCAAGAGAAATATCTCAAGGCAATAAAAATTTAAGTGAACGTACCGAGCAGCAAGCCGCGAATTTAGAAGAAACCGCTTCGAGTATGGAAGAAATGACGAGTGCAGTTCAACAAAATGCAGGCAATGCACAGCAAGCAAATCAATTAGCCATCAGTGCACGTGAATTTGCTGAAAATGGTGGTGAAGTAGTATCTACCGCTAT
>JBGCDX010000012.1:0-7593 GCA_045105815.1 Gammaproteobacteria bacterium | reverse complement strand
AGATATAAAATTCAGTAAATAAATTAGATCGCGAAATATCGCGGCGGGTAAGTCAGGAAGGAATGAAGGTTGGTATTTTTGCCAACTTCACTGAGATAGTTAACATGGAATAAGCTTGCTTGGAGAGTTGGCTTGTGTCTTCACGTCGTGTGTTCGCAACTTTGAAATAAAGATGCACAAACACGAATCTGCTTTTACATTAATTGAACTCATGATCGTGATTGCCGTAGCGGCTATCGTACTGACGTTGGGTGTGCCTGGCTTTGAGCGAACAATCGAGCGTAACCAGTTAAGTGCATATACTAATCAGCTTGTTTCTTCACTCTATTTTGCTCGTAGTGAAGCAGTACGTAGAAATCAATCAATTAAAGTTTGCCACAGTAACAATGCAACCGATTGTAATGGTGCAGGATATGAAAGTGGCTGGATCATATTTATCGAGAATGGTACGCCCAATAATACTCTTGACGCAGGTGAGGAGTTGATTAGAGTTAATGAAGCCTTGCCAACAAACTACACATTTAATCCAAATGGATCGATGAATTCATTTAGTTTTACTGCGAATGGCAAGACTGATAATCAAGGTACATTCGTACTTTGCAAAGACAATGATTTAACAAAAGCGCGAGCTATAATTATTGGGCCAGCGGGTAGAACCCGTCTTGCAGCGTTAAATTCAAGTGGTATCCCTGAGCGAAACCCTGGTAATCCCATTACTAGCTGCTAATGAAAAATAATAAACATACAGGATTTACATTAATGGAAGTGCTTGTTGCGCTAGCGGTGTTATCCATTGGTTTGTTGGGTATGGCAGGGATGCAATTATTCAGTTTAAAAAGCAGTCATGATGCTTATAAGCGTACGCAAGCTACATTGTTTGCATATGATCTAATTGAAAAGATGCGCGCGAATCGTGATGAGGCGCTCTCTGGTGGTTATGACTCTGCATTAAATGCCATTCCCGCAACCGTGCCGAATTGTCAAATAAGTAATTGCAGTACAACACAAGTAGCTAATTACGAATTAGCTGAATGGAAATGCGGTTTAGGCTCGTACACCGGGAATGTTTCATGTGCCGCACCACTAAATGCAACTCCTATTTTACCAAATGGAGATGGAAGTGTAGATAGAAATGGAAATGTGTTCACAATTACTATTACATGGGATGAGCGAAATAACGCCGTACCTGAAAACATAATGGTCATGGCTGAATTATAATGACTAGAACAATGCAAAAAGGTTTTTCAGTCGTTGAGTTAATGGTTGCATTAGTACTAGGCTTGTTTCTAGTGAGTGGTGTAACAGCAATGTATATCAGCAGTAAACAAAGTTATCGTATGACCGATAACTTGTCTCGCTTACAAGAAAGTTTGCGGTTCAGTTTAGAATATATTTCCAATGATGTACGTATGGCAGGGTATATGCCATGTCGTTTCCCACCATTAACTAGAAACGTAATGGACGATTCAGTTACAGGTGATGCTACTACTGGTACAGATGCATGGTTTTTAGATTATTTTGATTTTGGTATCCAGGGTTATGAGGGAGGGGTTACTGCTTTCCCGCCACATTTACCTGCGGTGGGCACAAATGCTGGAGACCGAGTTGCAGGCGCAGATGCAATCGTGGTGTTAAAAGGCAGTGTGTATACCTCTAGTGTCGACTCCCATGATGCCACTACGAACACCTTCACCTTGCAAAATAACTTTACCCTTAGTGATTTTGATAGGGGAAGAATTGCGATTGCCTGCGATCCTCGTCAAGCATCTATATTCCAAGTTTCTGCAGTGGATGAAACTGCAAGAACGATTAATTACACAGACGTACCAAGTATTTCCCCAGGTAATGCAAACACGAATATAGGTAGTTTTGGTCCTGACGCACAAATAACATCATACCAGCCAGTTGTTTATTACCTTGCTAATAGTACTCAAAACCCATCGGTAAGGTCCTTAAAAAGACAGTACTTTATTGCACGAACCGCAGGGTTGAATGAGGTAGCAGATATGCGTGAAGAAGAATTATTGGAAGGTGTTGAATCCATGCAAATTCTTTATGGAGAAGATACGCTTAATAATGATTTGATTGTTGACCGCTATGTGACGGCGAATAATGTAACCGATTGGCAGAATGTTATTACTGTCCGTATTGGATTATTGATGGCATCAGGAGAGCAAATCACCGCCCAAGTTGACACCAATGCTTATAATGTCGCCGGAACATTAATCTCGGACACTTCGACACCAGCGCATGGTGGCGATAGAAGATTGCGCTATGTGGCCAATACTACGATTAATTTACGCAACCGCGTTGCCAACTAAACATGAAAATTATTCAATCTAATCAAAATGGTGCAGTTTTATTTGTTGGACTAATGATGTTGCTTATCATGTCGTTAATCGCAGTTACGGGTATGCAAGGCGCAACTTTAGAAGAACGTATGGCAGGAAACGCGCGTGACAGTTTGGTTGCGTTGCAAACTGCAGAAGCTGCATTGCAAGCCGGTGAAGCATTCTTAGATAACAATGTTATTAATCTACCTGATTTTGACACGGATGGAACTGACGGCTTATATAATAATGTTAATGATGAGCTATGGAAGTCATTAAGTTGGGATGCCACTGACTCACGTAATTATGCAGGCTTTAACCCAGGTAACGTTAATACTCCCCCACGTTATGTGATTCAGCATATATCTGCTACGCAAGCTGCGCCAAATCTACTTGTTGAAAATTATGGGGAAGGACAAGCCAGTCAAACTATACAATTATTTCGGGTTACCGCTAGAGGTACGGGCGGTCGTGATAATACCGAAGTTATTGTGCAATCCATTTACGGTGCAAATTAAAAACCGCAATTAATCTAATGTCGCCTAAATTCTTTAACTTATCTTTAATGACTAAACATGTATTGTTTCTTTTAAGTGCGTGTGGTGTCTTTGTGGCTAATGCGGCCCCCTTAGATATTGCAGATGTACCTTTAGAATTGTCTCCAGCGTCATCTCCAAATGTGCTTTTTTTGACGGATGACTCTGGCAGTATGGATTGGGAAGTGTTGACGCAAGATGTTAGTAATAGCGGTGCGTTTAGTGGCCCTTCTCTTGATGGATCGGGTGGTGCAGCAAACATTGTTCATCGGGTTCCTATTGGTGGAAATCCTGCTACATGTCAAAAATATATAGATCCCGCTACTGCTATTGCAGGTCCTGGAGACTTTGTGAATGGTTATTTGTATGGTGTTAGATTTCTCAATACTAATCAGTTAGTACCAAGTGACGCAGACTTATTAATTGATCCATTTATTAAAAACTGTTTTGTGGCCGACGATAGCTCATTCCGTTTTCGTAATGCTACATTTAATCCGCAGTACTTCGACCCAAATAAAACGTATGTGCCGTGGGCCGGGTTGGACAACCAAGGCATGCCTTACGATAATATTGATATTACCAATGCTCCAGATGATCCTTATGATCCACTAGGCACAGAAAGGATTAACCTAACGATTCATGAAGCTGGACTTGATCTTGGTGGTAATCGAATTATCGGTGCAGGTTTTAAATATTATGATTGGAATGATGATGGCGATGGTCTTTTTGAAGCCGGTGAAGAAGTAGAGAATTTAATTAGTGCACAAGATGCTGCCACCCAACAAAATTTTGCTAACTGGTTTGGTTATTATCGAAAACGAGAGTATGTGGCTAAAGCTATAGCTAGCCAGGCGGTCGGGGAAAGCAGTACTGCTCGTATAGGTTTTGCTACAACTAATCAAAATGCATCACAAAATAGTGCGAACGTTCTGGAATTTAATTCCACACAGCGTAGTTCAGTGCTAAGAGAAATCAGTCGAGTAAATTCAACCGGCAACTCTGAATTAAGAGTTTCTTTGGATAAAGTCGGGAAGTATTTCTCTTGTGTCTCAGGAGATATTTTTAATAGTTCAAGCGACTCTAATCCGGGCGATGCAAATTGTCCTGTGTTAGCAGCACCAGCAGGTGAATGCCAATCCAATGCAGCGTTCTTTATTACTGATGGATTTGGAAACGGTATTAATGATCCGGTTCCATCGGTTGGTGATGCAGATAGTGACAATAGTAGTAACAATGCCAATGGAATAACGCTTGATGGTGGTGCTTTTGCTGATAGCTCATTGTCTACAAATACATTGGGCAATACGATCGCAGATGTGGCTATGCATTATTATGAATCCGATCTTCATGCAGGGCCGATTTTGCTCGATCTGGTTCCTGTTACCAGTATTGATTTCAATCGTGACCCTAATGGAGCACTGCAAGCGGGTGACACCTTGCATCAACATATGAATACCAATGTAGTCGGTATTTTTAATACTGTTAATCTTAATCCAAGCGTCTTTAGCTCATTCCCTTCAGCAACATCTTCACCTAGTTGGCTTGACTCGGTAAATTTTGATGGAAAAATTGATGAGTTGCGGCATGCTGCCTATAACGGGCGCGGTAAATTTATTCCAACTTTTGCAGGCAAAGACTTTTCTTCAGTGGTGAACGATGTAGAGAATGCATTTGCACGTGCTACATCCAATTCGGGTTCAACTACTGCGATGGCGTTTAATACCCAAAGTATCACGCAAAATTCATTGGTATTTAGAACCTTTTCAAATTTGGCAACCAACTCTGGTAATTTGGTTGCGCAACAAGTGAATGCAGATGGCAGTTTTGATGTTGATATAGCAACGGGTGACCCTGTTTTTGTTTGGGATGCTGCTACTGTGCTGGATACTCAACCGTCGCGAACAATCTTGACTTATAATCCTGCAACGCAGCAGGGCATTCCATTTCTGTTTTCTAATTTGACTACAGGGTTAGGTGGACAAAGAGAAGCAATTCAAAACACACCCACTCCAATCCCAACTTCGCCTGCAAATCCTATTGTGCAAACTAGGGTTGAGTACCTGCTTGGCGATACTACAAAAGAAGGCACTAGTTTTGATAATGGCGACATGCGTATACGTGCCCCTTTAGACACTGTAAATGGTATTACTACCGGCGGTTTAATTGGTGATATCGTGCATTCTTCACCGATGTTTGTAGGCGAGCCACCCTTTGCGAATCGTAATAGCGGTCTGTTCCCAAGTGGAACAGGTAATACATATTTTGAATTTAGAGCTACCAATCAATCTCGTCAAGAACTTGTATATGTGGGTGCGAATGACGGCATGCTGCATGCTTTCCAGGCATCTGATGGTGTAGAAAAATTTGCGTATATTCCTGATGTCTTACTGGATGAGATCGGCAATTACACTAGTCCAGATTATCAGCACCAATTCTATGTAGATTCCACACCGAGTATTAATGATGCCTATATTGTTCCTAAAGGCGGTACTTCACCGGAGTGGCGCACAGTTTTAGTTAATGGTTTAGGTGCCGGTGGCAAAGGCTATTTTGCATTAGATATTACGGATCCAAATGCAATTGGAAATAATTCAGTGTTGTGGGAATTCACCGAAGAGGATGATGGTGTCACTGGTGCTAGTGATCTTGGTTTAACTTATAGTCAACCTATCATCGCCATGAGTAATGATACGGTATCTGGCGAACAAAGATGGGTAGCAATTTTCGGCAATGGCTTTAATAGCACTGATTCGCAAGAAGCCGCAATTTACATTTTATTTTTGGATGCCGGTTATGATGGCTGGACATCTGGAGATTTTATTAAAATAAAAACTGGTGTGGGTGCAGATAGTAATGGCACACCTAATGGCATTGGTGGTGTAACGGGAATTGATAGGGATGGCAATGGCACAATTGATAGACTGTATGCAGGTGACTTGCAGGGAAATGTATACGTGTTCGACATCAGTGATAGTAGTAGTCCCACAAATTGGGTTCTAGAAAAAACGTTATTCAAAGCAGAATACACACCAGGATTTCCAGTTAATGCAGATCCGCAACCGATTACTACCAAGCCAACAGTGGTTGCAAACCCAAGCGCACTCGGTGGCTATATTGTTATGGTTGGAACCGGTAGTTACATCACCACTCAAGATGCAACCAGTACAGAAATACAATCAATTTATGGCTTACTGGATAATCCTAGTGGAAATACTGCAACGATCACCAAGTATAGTTCGCCTTCGCAACTAGTGGAGCAAACCTTTACAACAGCGGTTGATAATAGTTCTGGCTTAGTAGTGCGCACCATTACTGATAATCCTGTAGTTTTAAATGATACAGGCTCAAACCAAGTGCGTGGTTGGTTTATAGATTTTGATGTGCCTCCACCTGGAGTGGGCGCAACAGGTATTCAGTTCCCAGGCGAGCGAGCAGTGCGCAATCTTCAATTACGCAATGACCAACTGTTTTTCAGTACGGTTATTCCGCAAGTTGGCGCAAGCTGCGCGCCACCTGCAGGTGGTTTTGGTCTGAGTGTAAATGCTTTAACGGGTGGTGTAGCCGTTGATGTTATCTTTGATATTAATATAGATGGTTTGTTTAATGCAGATGACAATCTCAATGGAGTGATAGGCAATATTATTGTCGGCACGCGTTTTGAAAGTGCGCCTAGCGATTCTACATTTATTGGTGATTACCGCGTTACACAATTATCTAATTCAGATGTTGACCGTATTCTTGTGAACCCTGATCTTAATAATGGTGGTTCTGTAGGCGCATTGTTAGGCAGGCATTCCTGGAAAGAGATCAGTCAATAACTTTCATATATAGTTAAGTTTTACTACGTTGCTCAAACATAACTCCGGCATTACATTGATCGAATTAATGATTGTGTTAATTGTAGTATCTATATTGACGGTATTAGCCTATCCGAGTTACCAATCTCAAATGACTGAAAATCGTCGTACCGACGGGCAAAGAATATTGCTAGAGATCATGAACGAACAACAAAAGTTTTATTCACGAAATAGTTCATATACCTCAGATTTAGTTGCAGGAGGGGTTGTCGGTTTGAATTATCCAGATCCAAACGGAGACGGTAGCGTGCCTTCCGACAATGATTTCTATTTAATTACAGCACAAGCTTGCCCAACTTTAGCTATTAATGAGTGTGTAATTCTGACTGCATCACCGCAGGGTGGCCAGATTGGTGATGGAAACCTAACGTATAACTCCCGCAATCAAAAAACGCCTCCATCACATTGGTAATATTTCAAAACCATATTTATCAAAACACCGCCAGATTTAACAGTTAATCGGTGATTCACTTCCGTTCATTTATCGGTAATTATTCCGGTTATCTTGTAACGCATTTCATAGCAATGAAGTTTGATTTTAAATTAATATTAGTTAAGAAATATTGCTACAAAAACATGTTTTTTTAGAATGTATTTGTAAATAATTATTCATATTTGCCGCTCATCGGCAAATGTTGTTGCACTATTTTTAGCGCAACAAACCCATTTCACGTTTTTAAATCAAGCACTTCCGCTCATCAGAGAATCCAAGCGAGTTACAACGCGCTTGCAAAAAATCCTTGATTATCAATGTAAAGTCATTTGCATTATTGGATGAGTGAGGTTTCTGCTCTCCCTACTAAGGATTAAAAAATAGTTACATGAAGATCAAAACACATAATGGTTTTACAATCATTGAATTAATGACAG
>JBGCDX010000011.1:0-3357 GCA_045105815.1 Gammaproteobacteria bacterium | reverse complement strand
TCTTTAATTGATGCGGTAGAAATAAGATAAACGAGAAATAAAATGAATAAACATTTTAGTTTAGGCGTCGTCATTACATCCACTGTAACGTTTTTCCTACTGTTATTTGCAAATGCATGCAATGCCAGTGCACTTACAAGTTCAGCTAATGAGGGTTTACATCGTACGGTCTACGAGTCAGAAGCTTTGCACTCCTCCTCAAACTTCAGCAAAGCTTCTCACTCTAGATACTACGGAAAACGTAACTATAGGTATAAATCTAAACGTAATTACTATCGTGGCAATCGATATTACCGTGGCGGCAACTCGTATTACCGTAGCAATCGTTATTACCACCGTGGAAACCGTAATTACTATCCTAGTCATCGCTACTACGGCAATAGATACAACCATCGTTACCGGTATGGACATTAAAATTACTATAAATACGTGAAAACGTTAAGGAGAACAAAGATGAAAAATATAACGACACCAATACTGATTCTTATGGTGACTGTACTCACGGGTTGTGCAAATCTACCTGCTACCAACCAAACCCAAGGCACCGTTGCCGGCGGTACTATTGGTGCATTGTTAGGCTCAACAGTAGGTGATGGTCGCGGAAAAGTATGGGCTACCGCTGCAGGTGCAATTGGTGGAGCATTAGCAGGCTCACATATTGGTAAACGCTTAGATTCAAAAGATCATCAAGCCATGCAAAAAGCAGCTTACTCAGCACTAGAAACCAAAAAGTCTAACGCCAAAACAACCTGGAAAAATCCAGATAGTGGTAATGCAGGAACCATTACACCTACACGCACCGTCGAGATGGCAGATGGTAGTTTCTGCCGTGAATACACTTCAATGGTTGAAGTGGGTGGAGAATCTGAAACTGCATATGGCACCGCTTGTCGTCAGGATGATGGTAGTTGGAAAATTGCCAGCTAGAACCCATACATACACTGAATCATGGCTGCAGTGCTGCTTAATTATTAGACAGAATATTTATTTTACTTATCTTGTAAGCAATTTAACTAAAGTACTTGTCTACTAAAGTAGCACTGAAGTGATGAAAATATAATTAACCTATCAAACGTACTCTATATACACAAAAAATATCACCAGGAGTAAGTCCCATGACACAAGCCAGAAAACAGTTTTATAAAACTACTGAGCAATACTTTCAAAATACAAATGAAAATATTTATCACTCTAAAAAAGACAATTCAAAATCAAATATTAGAAAGTTTTACATTAAAGAAGAGCCCTTCATAAACTCTACTGACGTGGAATATAAATAATAATCTTTAATATGTATGAATCAAATTTTTCATTTCCAAAGCAATTACTATTAATGACCACTATATTGCTTAGCAATATAGTGGCTAGCAATCTATTGGCAAGTAATGACTTCCACAAGCCTTTCAACCAAATATTAAGTGAAACTGTTGTTGATGGTGAAGTAAATTACAAAGCGATTAACAACCATCCTAACTTTGCAAGTTACATTGAATCACTTAAAGAGACACAAACTTTCGCAAACCAAGATGAAGAATTAGCATTTTTAATCAATGGTTACAATGCACTGGTCATACAAGGCATTCTAAACGGTGGTTCTCCAAGCTCATTCTTTGGAAGAAATAGCTTCTTTAAAGGTGATCAATACACCATTGCAGGTAAAAATATTAATTTGAATGACCTAGAACGCGAAGTGATCATACCCATCGGCGAACCTCGCATTCATTTTGCAATCAATTGTGCCTCCAGTTCATGCCCTAAGCTTCTACCTGAAGTATTCAATGCAGAAAACTTAAATCAGCAGCTTACCCAAGCCGCACAAGACTTTATTAATGACCCCACTAGAAATAAATTTGATGCAGCGACTAAAACAGCATCCATTTCTAAAATATTTGACTGGTTTGAGGAAGATTTTGTTAAACACTCAGGATCAGTAGAAAAATATATTGCGCAATATGTAGATGATCAAAAAATTGCGGAAGACCTACAGAAAGGTAACTATAAAATTAAATTCTTAAAATATGATTGGAGCCTAAACGGCACAAAGCCGTAAGCTCTAAGCATATTAATAATAATTAATCGTACCAGAATGCTGCAACTAACTTATTTTTTGATACTCCTCTTCGTTAGTTGCAGTACTTTTGTTTCTGCCCAAGAAAAAAATAAAGAAGAAATAAATAATGGTAAACCTGTACATGAATATGCCATAGACCTATATGGTTCAACAGATATTCGTACCGCTGCACGTGAATGGATGCTGGAACGTGGCAAAAATGATGTAGTACCTGCTTTAATTCGTACCTTGCGCTACTTCCCCGAAGATAGCTCACAAACTTTACACTTGTTAGCACAACTCACTGGCCAAAATATTGGATCACGTTGGCATGATTGGGTGATATGGATGCAAGAAAATCCCACCGAGCCAATTGCCCAAAATGAATTGTTCATTGCCGCCGTAACTAAACGTATTGATAAAAACTTTGAAGATTTTTTCTATGCAGACATTGAACGCAGCATTCGCTTAGATGAAATTGTTTGGGGAGGAGTACGCAAAGACGGTATTCCAGCCTTAACGAACCCAAAACTTATTGCTGGTACAGAAGCTGATTATATCGCCGACAAAGAACTCGTATTTGGTATTTCTATTAACGGTGACACGCGCGCCTACCCATATCGTTTTATGGATTGGCATGAAATGCTAAATGATAAAATTGGTGGTATACCCGTTTCACTAGCGTATTGCACCTTATGTGGCTCAGGTATTTTATATAAAACACAAATTAATCAAAATGAAGACCCTTATGTCTTTGGTTCTTCTGGGTTCTTATATCGTTCTAACAAGCTGATGTATGACCAAGCAACAAACTCTTTATGGAATCAATTTAATGGCAAGCCCGTAGTGGGCGCTCTAGTAAATAATGATATTGAACTAGAAGTGTTGCCACTGGTGACCACCACCTGGGGAGAATGGTTAGCCAAGCATCCCAATACAAAAATCATGTCTGAAGAAACCGGTTTTTCGCGTGATTACACACCGGGTGCAGCATACGGTGCCTATTTCTTTAGTGAAGAACTTATGTTTCCGGCAAGTGTAGAAAACGATTCACTTAAACCAAAAGATAAAGTCTTTGGTTTACGCATCAGTGATGCCAACAAAGCCTGGCCATTAAGCTTATTCAATATACCTACAGCACTGAACGACCAAGTTGGAATTATTCCCATCGTATTAATTGGTGATAAAAAAAGCGAAACCGTGCGCGCGTATCGTTCTGAAGGAATTCATTTCAAACTTAACCATAACGGCCAACTCACCGCGAACAACCAAACCTGGCAACAAACCGAAACTGAACTCATTGGCCC
>JBGCDX010000010.1:0-8824 GCA_045105815.1 Gammaproteobacteria bacterium | reverse complement strand
TCACCAATCGCACGATGCATATCTGACACCATCATTACGCCCATTTCACGTTGCGGAAATTTATTTGCATAATTTAAAATATTGCCTTGCACTTTAGCAGGGTCTGCTGTCTTTTTAGCGCGTATGGCATGCCCTACTAGTGCAGAAGCTACTGCATACTGCAGGTCAATCTCTTTTGGTGCAGCAATATCTTCACCGTTTACAATCGCCTCAAGATCAGGCATCTGATCAAGATTAGAAATAAATGCATTTAACTCAACACCCGCAGCGGGGCCCACACATGCTTGCAATGATCCAATTAAAAGGTCGGGGCGATCAGAGAATTTTTCTAGCGCACGATGTGCAAATTGCCACGAACGAGGAGATGGGAATGCTACGGGGTTATGTGCAGGATCAAAATCAAACAGTAAATCTGGACGAAAACGCAAAAATGCAATTACACGGTCATCTATATTATTTGCATAAGCCCATGCTACCCAATCATCTAAATTAATATCTACCTCAAAGTGCGAAAATCGATTTGCTAGCGGTGCAGGCATTGAATAGGTAACACCACGATCTCCTTGGCGATTACCTGCAGCAAAAATGGCCCATCCTGGTGGCACATCGTATTGCCCAAGGCGGCGGTCAAGAATAAGTTGGTACGCTGCTGCCGAAACACTCGGTGCAGCAGAAGTAATTTCATCTAAAAATAGAATACCCGTCTCACCATGTCGTTCAACATTGGGTAACATTGCAGGAACCGCCCATTCTACTGAACCATTTTCACGAAATGGTATACCGCGTAAATCACTTGGCTCCATTTGCGATAACCTAATATCGATTACTTCAACATTATTATTTTTAGCTACCTGTGAAACCATTTCAGACTTACCTACACCAGGCGGGCCCCATAGCATTACAGGTGTATGGTTGCCGGCGAAAGCACCTTTGAATTCTTTTTCTAGTACAACAAGCAGATGTGCAGGACGCATAAGTTAAGTATGTATAAAATTAAATATTAGATTGTGAGTAATAACTTGGTTACTTATATTCTTGTTACTTCATTTCTTCAGGAGAAAAGCCGGCCTTTGCATACCATTCCTTAGCTTTATCTGAATCTTTTTCTATTCCGGCAGTTCCTTGCTCATACATCATACCAAGCGTGGTTTGTGAACCTTGCAATCCTTGCTCTGCAGCTTTTGTAAACCACTTAACAGCTTGCAAACCATCTTGCTCTACACAATCACCTTCCATATACATAAAACCCAAACCATGTTGCGCCAACTCATGCCCCTCTTCTGCGGCTTTTGCCATCCATGCAAATGCAGCTTCTTTATTGACTGCCACACCCAAACCGTTTTGATACATGATGGCACAGCGATGCATGGCGTCTGCATTGCCTTTGTCTGCTATAACGGAAAGAATCTGCATCGCACGAGAAAAATGCTTGGCCTCAAATGCCATCATGCCACTATTAAAATCCATATCATCTTGCGCAGACATATTGGCTCCAAACCTAATAATTCATTGATAGAGTAAGCACTTCATAATACGCGATTCCTTGAATTAGAAGGAATAACCCATACAGTACCTTGATAAAAATAGTGGATTTTGTACTGGTAATCGCGGGATTTTGCACCTACCAAGCAAGCTTGAAGTACATCAATGCCTAGAAATGACTCTTTTGTAGCAATTTTATTCTCTCGATAGAGATATACAGGCCTAACTATTCCCTTTTGTATCCTGCGACGCTGAAAGTAAAGTGGCATCATTAGCCCCATGTCAGCAACCGAACAAGAAATCATCTCTGATCCTAGTCTTGCCATGCGCTCGTATATTCAGCGTGTTGCAACTGGGCCCGAATACAGCAAAGACATCTCGTTCGAAGAAGCTCGTGATGCAATGACTCATATATTGAATACGTCTGCAGATCCAGTACAAGCTGGTATCTTTTTAATTGCTTTACGCATGAAGCGTGAAACATTAGATGAAAACGGTGGCTGCCTACAGGCCATTATTGATGCAGCCAACATTGTTACTGCAGATGTTGATCATGTGATTGATGTGGCTGACCCATATGATGGTTATACACGCGGCACACCTGTTTCACCTTTCATTCCGGCAGTATTAGCCGCATGTGGCTTACCCTCAGTTTCGCATGGTGCAGAAGCGGTTGGCCCAAAATATGGTGCAACACATAGAAAAGTTTTACGCGCAGCAGGTATAAATGTAGATTACGACATGCAACAAGCGTTAGCGAAAATTAATAATCCAGAGTGTGCTTGGGCTTATATTGATCAAAAAGTCATTTGTCCTTCACTGCATAATTTAATTCCATTACGCACACAAATTGTAAAGCGTCCCGTCATTACTACAGTAGAAGTTTTAATTGGCCCTGTGCGCGGCAAAAAAAGCACTACCTTAATGACAGGTTACGTGCATAAGCCTTACCCTCCTGTGTATACACACTTGGCAAAAATATCTGGTTTTGATTCAGCGGTACTAGTGCGTGGAGTTGAAGGTGGAGTAATTCCTTCTTTAAAACAAGAATCTAAATATTTCGAATACAAGAACAATAGCGAATTAACTGAAATTGAAATACACCCTGACCATATCAATATTCAACAAAGTGTTCGCGCGGTACCATTGCCCGAACTAAATGCCGCAAAATCTGCGGGTGATGAAACGACGGCAAAAATTGATACAGACCAACTCGCCGAAGAAGCTGCAAAAGTTGGTCTTGCAGCACTCAAAGGTGAACAAGGTGCAGCACGTGACAGTTTGATTTATTCTTCTGCAATTATGCTTACTCATATGGGCGCAGAAAAATCCATGCAAGCAGCAGCCGACAAAGTTCGCGCAGTAATCGATTCAGGCAAAGCGTTATCACATTTCCAAACAAACCAATGATATTAAAAATTTACACTTAACTTTTATATAAGGAGACAACCATGAACCAAGCATATAGAGACGCAATTACCAAAATGGAAACCGCCGGTGTAGACCCAGAGTACGTTTTAGGCTGGCAAGGCGGCTACTTAGGCCATCCAGAGCGTGAAGAGCAGCGTGTAACCGATGCCTACACTGCGGGCTTTGAAGATGGCTCAGAAAAAAACGGTAGCAATTTTGATAGCTGGAAAAAGTAAGCGCTATTTAAATTAAAATTCTTGACGCGATAAAAGCGAAAAAGAATCCCACACTATATAAAAGTAACGAGAGCATAAACACATATTTGTTTATGCTTCTCATTCTTTTACAAGTCGCTGCTTGCCTAGGATCAGGCGGGCAAGGCGCATTTCTCATTTTCCACTGATACAAACCCGTTAAAAAAATAAGCACCCCCGCAACCGCAAACAACTGAACCTTATAAGTTGATAGCGCCACAAGCTGTGGAACAGTGGATACTAAGCCTGCAAGCACGGCACCTGCGCCAATTGTGACCAACAGAGCGGGTAATGCACAGCACAGCAACGTGCCTACACTTGTAAACAGGCTTAAAAATGGCAGCACATGGCTTTTAGTCGAAACCGTCTTCATTCTGAGCTACCTTCATCTGTTTCAGAACCAGTACGATTAATACTCTTAACATTATAGCCCGAGTCAAGAACCAGTTTAGTAATTTCATCATCATTTAATTGCTGACCTTCCTTTAATGCAATTAAAATTTGATGTTTTTCTAAACTTACATCAATTCCAGACACCTGATCTTGACGCATAAACACTTTTTCAATCGCATTGGCACAAAAGTCACAAACCAGACCAAAAGCTTCAACCTCTACCACTTCGCCGTTAGGGTCGACCTCGCCAACCTTGAATACAGGCTTTTCTTCAGCTAAAACATTAAAGCTAGTTATAAGTAAAAACATAAAAATTAAAATTAACTTTTTCATAAATTTCTCCTATTAAAAGCGATGTACAAAATTAAACAGCACATCCCCTTGATCACTAATACCGGCTTCTAAAAGATCGGCACCTTTAAATAGACGTACGATTGGAGTCGCAACTAACTGATCATCAGCTTCGGGTGCATGGCTGACTCTCATCATTAACCAAGTGTGCCAATTACCATACTCAGCAACATAAGGGGCAAAACCAAACCTTATGTTTTGGATGAAATTGTCAGCAATGTTACCTGCCTCCGTAATTCTGTTTGCATAAGAAAAGAAAACCTTTCTGGTTTCCCAATCTGCAGAAATACCGGTATAGGCCGCCAATTCATTACGATTATCGAACTCGCCCTCATCGGAATGCGCAAACCCAATACCCGACATGAGGTAAAAGTTGCCTTGCGAAGCTTCTCCATTCCAACGCTTTAATAAATTATTCATGTGCAATGCGTGAATTTGATAATCATCATCACGCCAATACTCACCATGGTATCCAATGGAATATTTAGCAGTAGGCGAATAATGCAAAAACGCGGAATATCGATCTGCATCATTGAAGGTCGACACGGTCCATCCACCTGGATAAGAAACTGGCCTGGCTTGCACTTGAACTGTTGACACAATCAACAGCAATAAAATTATTCTAAACAACATGAACGTAACTCCTTACGTTAAAAAAACGCGCGCACGCGAACGATTTCTACCGGAGTTAGGCGTTTGGTGGAGGAGTGGGGATTTTTATATGATTGGTAAGAACAAAGAATGGACCATATTGCTTATACCTTTCGGTATAAGTGGCCTCATAATTATTTATTAATGTGTTAAAAGTAACCACAACACTGGTGCATGAACCACAATCCTCATCACAGCAAGAATTATTAGTCTTCTCTTTGCTATCAAGTTCTTCAGCTTGAAGATGGCATGATGTCTGATCAACAGACATATCATCAGGCATTTCACCTGTCATATTATTGGATGATTCATCTTGCATATCCATACTTACACAATAGTGCGTGCCAGCTTGCACAGAGCCTAGCGAGAAAAACACTATAATTACGTATGTGAGAAGTTGTCTCATTAAAGAATAGAATCTATCTGAATTAGTTCAATGTACTCTTATGACTCAAATGCGTCTATGAAGTTCATCCATTAATTAACACCCACAATCCCCACAAAACTATAAATTCAATCAGTTACAACAATATGTAGGGCAAACCCCACTCACGTAATGCACGTCACCTCTAGGCAAACACCTGATTTCTATAGACTATTTATCAATAAAAGACATCAATACTCATTAAAGCATCGAAGTAAATCGCCGATAATTAAACAAAGCTATCTGCACTAGCGACACTACAATAATTAACTTCTACAAATATGAATCATAGAAATTACTATCAAATTCTCCACGTTCAGGCTGATGCTCCAAAGGAAGTGATTCAATCAAGCTATCGCACCATGATGCAAAAACTTAAAATGCACCCAGATCTTGGTGGTAGCCACGAAGATGCTGCAGTGGTTAATGAAGCGTATAACGTATTAATGAACGACACTGCCAGAACAGCATATGACGCCAATCTACATTCCGCATCAGATGAACAGCACACAGACATAACCAAGCAACACAAAACCTCAAAGAAACCAAATAAGAAGAACTCTCACACTGACAACAAACAGCAATGTGGGTTTTGTAGTACGCAACATAATATGGAACCCAATATTGGGCCAGATGATGTATGCCCGAAGTGCGACAGCCCCATCTTCCCAGCAAAAAAACAAACTGAAGAAGTTTGTGGTATGCGAACTATTAAAAGGATAAATAAAGAATGGTCGGTGAAATTTTATCACTCTTGGCCCGATGCCGAAGCGCACATAGGCAAAACAAAAAACGTATCCCTAAATGGAATGCAGTTGATTACTCCAGAATCATTAGACGTAAATCAACTAGTTAAAATTATGAGTAGTGAGCTCGACGCAGTCGCCAATGTTGTAAATCGTCAACTAGGCTCTAACGAAAAAACTGTGGAATGGAGTTATGGACTAGAATTTTTGACGTTGCGTTTCCACCGAACTAACGGCACCTTTATTTCGCTAGCCATTTGAAAAATAACTTTACCCACCGCACATCAAGATCATTCACTTCACTCCTCTCCCCATACCCCACTTTCAGGAATGGGAGGTGCCGCAAAGTCTGCTTCATTTAATGACGGGCTTTGGCCTTTAAATACTCGCTTCATCGCTAACAAATGTTTTGGTATTTCTGAGTCTATTACATAATCAGGAATCCATTTATTATCTTTATCACCCATCACATCTCGGACATAATTTCCCGCAATGCGGCGCATAGAAAAACTTGGGCCGTCTTGTTCAGTATAATTACATTCTGAATATTCATTCATTCTTTCATTTAGTAAATTAATAAAGTCTGAACGATACTCCCCTGCTTCTACATCAGACCGGTTACTTTGCATGGTATCTGCAAGGTGTTGGCCAAGTGCGTTAATAAATATTTCGCGCTCACCTGCAGACATTTCATCAAACACCATGCGATCGGCCACGTGCGCACCAAACGCAATAAATTCACCAATCACATCGAGCCTTTGAAAACGAGATGCTGTTTCAAAACCTTCGTTTTCTAAAAACAAACAAGATTCGGCTGCCAGCACCCAAAGATTAAAGCCTATTACTCCAGCAATCTCTTTGGGCTTGCGCTTTCTTTCCGCTTGATTCCATTTGGTCTTTAATCTTGCCATTTACTTGTTAATTATAATATTAATTTAATGTGGGCTTATGGTCCTAACCTTTAGATACTAACATGGACCCCGTATAATATGAGGATGCAGAAAGCTACACTTTCATCCAATCATCCGCTTTGTGAAACGGTTCAAAAGAACTGCGATATATCCGATGCACATCATGCTGCTAATTACACACTTTGCGTGTATTTGTTAAAAATGCGTGAATATTATCGTTGGGAGAACGGCTTTTCATACAATGATATTTTACCCAAAGAAGATGTAGGCAACTGGGTGCAAAAACGTGAAAGCTTATGGGAAGAGATTGAAAACCAAAGCTTCTTACCTTTAGAAATAGACGGTAAAAAATACGATCCTTTTGATACTGAAAATATTAATAAGGCATTGGCACCAAAAGGTTATGTATATAGTGGCGGATTGGGCTTGCGCGCTGCGCCACATTTCTTTTTAGCTAAACTCGAAAAAAAGGAAGTCTTTAACGACTTCACGATGCATGTATCTGCAGATGAATGTGCACGCGATCTAACTGCTCCTCCTGCCATGACACAGGGCAAGCATGTTTTTATACGTCGCGAAGCATTACGACGATATTTATGGGAAAAATTTACTGAATGGCAATGGCATAAATATGAAAATGCTATGTCTCGCGCATTATCGTTTTATGATTTTGACAAGGACGTAGACCAAGCACTTGAAAAAATGACTGACAATGAATTGCAGGCTGTAACCTTGCATGAGATTGGTGAATTTACCGCCTCTCAAGAACTAGGTAACCAATGGCGTGAAATGATTATTAGCTTACCTCGGTCTCGTGTAGAATTTTTAGCCAGGGCAGTTAAAGACTTACTTGCTGATTGTTTATCTACTTTGCCAGGGTTAATAGAAAACTATAACCCGGCTTCATTACATTTCTATGCTGCGAACCTTAATGCAATGCGTAAAGAATTATTCCCCAGCTTTCATATCGCTTACCAAACTTGGCTAGACACTGGAAACATTCAGCCACTAAATGCTTTAGCGATAAATGGTGCACAACATTGGGCTACCCTTGCAAAAAAAATGCTAATTCTGTTCCAAGAAGATAAGAATAAAAATTTTGATGAATTAGAGTCTCTTATTCAAAATAACGTTTTATAAATTATGCCCAAAAAACCTTTACAGACCATAAATGAGGTCAAACCCAATAGTTTTGTATTTGAAAAACCTAATTCGCTTTCAAAAGAGTTCTGCGAAGATGTAATTTCACGCTTTGAGAGTGACGAGGAAGGCCAATACAAAGGACGCGTTGGCCAACTTGCAAACGAAGACAACAGTATTAAAAAATCAACTGATCTAGTAGTAAGTGGGAAAGAACATTGGAAAGATATTGATAAAGCGTTGTTTCAATCTTTAGGTAGAGCCATATTAGAGTTTCGTGAAACCTATCCTTTTTTCAAAGGCCCATTTAAAGACATGGGTTATGGCGTGCAACGCACCAATCCAGGAGAACATTATCATTGGCATATTGATGGCGGCAGTCATGACTTTAGTCACCGACAACTTGTAGCGATTTGGTATTTAAATGATGTTGCAGGCTTGGGCGGTGAGACAGAGTTTTTATTTCAAGACATTAAAATCAAACCCGAACTAGGGAAATTAATTTTATTTCCTCCTTTTTGGACACACGAACATCGAGGCGTCACATTAAAGTCAGGAGTTAAATATATAGCGACTACATGGGTAGTGTTTGCTTAAATACATTTGTTTCATGCAAATAATTTACCGCTCACCACATTCTAAAAAAGAATTTTATGAATATTTCGCATTCCGCTGGGAATTGCTGCGCAAACCACTAGGTCTTGAGCGTGGCAGCGAACAGGACGCATTAGAACATTCTGCATATCATCTTGCTGCATTTATAAATGAAATTATTATTGCTGTTGGTAGATTACAGCTTGAAATAAATAACACTGCACGAATACGCTATATGGCTGTAGACAACGCATTCAGAAAACAAGGTGTTGGCAGTCGCATGCTGAATGAACTAGAGAAGTATGCAAGAACAAAACACATAGAAGGCTGCTGGTTATATGCGCGTGAGACCGCTGCTCCGTTCTATTCCAAAAACCATTACATTATCAGCGGTGAAGCGGTATCAGAATTGAAAACTCCCCACCTAAGAATGCAAAAAAACCTTATTCTTTAGTCCAAGACAAGTTC
>JBGCDX010000009.1:0-6080 GCA_045105815.1 Gammaproteobacteria bacterium | reverse complement strand
TTCAGAAATACACACATTGTGGGTTGAAGAGTGTGGCAATCCACAGGGTATACCGGTAGTTTTTTTGCATGGTGGCCCGGGCGCTGCATGTGAATCATTCCAACGTAGATTCTTTGACCCTAAGCGATACCGAATTATTTTTTTTGATCAAGGAGGTTGCGGACGTTCAACGCCTCACGCAAGTTTAGTAGATAACAACACGCAACATTTGATTGAAGATATAGAAACCATACGCATTCACTTAAGTATCGAAAAGTGGTTGATATTTGGAGGCTCTTGGGGCTCTACTCTAGCTCTCGCATATGCTGAAACTCATACAGAGCGCGTATCAGGCTTGATATTGAGAGGGATTTTCCTTTGCCGACCACGAGACATTGAATGGTTTTATCAGGATGGTGCCAGTTATATTTATCCTGATCTTTGGCAAAATTATATTAATGTAATTCCGAGTGATGAACGCAATGATCTGGTGTCTGCTTTCTATAAACGTTTAATTTCGAATGATGCAGACAAGCAAATTGAGGCAGCGCAAGCATGGTCCATTTGGGAGGGCAACACTTCAAATTTAGTTGCTAAGAATAGTGTTTTAGAGCATTTCGCTGATCCTCACATAGCTTTAAGTTTGGCGCGTATCGAATGCCATTATTTTGTGAATCACTCGTTTATGCGTGAAAATCAATTACTAGAAGAAGCCCATAAGCTGCAAGATATCCCGGGTATAATTGTACATGGTCGCTATGATGTCGTGTGCCCTATAGAACAAGCCTATTTATTGCATCAGTCTTGGCTTGCTAGTGAATTAATCGTAACGCCAACATCTGGGCATTCTGCTACTGAGGTTGAAAATGTGGATGCATTAGTTCGTGCCACACAAAAATTTGCACAGATATTGTCATGATTGCATTACTGCAACGTGTATTGAATGCAAGTGTAGAAATTGATGGGGATAAAATTGCGGCGGTTAATCGTGGTGTATTAGTATTTTTAGCTATACAGAAACAGGATACTGAGAAGTCTACATTATTAATGCAACAGCGAATCTTAAATTATCGGATGTTCGCTGATGAAAACGATAAAATGAATAAAAGTGTCAAAGAGGTGAGTGGCGATATCCTAGTCGTGCCACAATTCACACTTGCTGCAGATACCACAAAAGGCTTGAGGCCAAATTTTAGCACCGCAGCTACCCCTGATCATGGTAAGCGGATGTTTGATTATTTTTTGGACAAATTAAAAGCAGATTATGCTAAAGTTTCATCAGGAAAGTTTGCTGCAGATATGCAGATACATTTGGTCAATGATGGACCAGTAACTTTTTGGTTAGAAATATAAAAGTATATCGAAAGTATATAAAAGAAAAGCTTTATAAAACCTATTTATCAATAACAAAAACTATAACTTATCCCAGTGACTGCACGTACCGCTAGCGTTGAACGCAACACCAACGAAACTCAAATTTCGATTCAACTAAACCTTGATGGAACGGGCCAATCTTCTTTAAAGACAGGCTTGCCATTTTTCGAACATATGCTTGATCAAATTGCTCGACACGGCATGTTGGATTTAAGCATCGAAGCTAAAGGTGATTTAGAAATTGATGCACACCATACGGTTGAAGATGTAGGGATTACATTAGGTCAGGCATTTAGTCAGGCTGTTGGCGATAAAAAAGGAATTGTGCGTTATGGTCATTCCTATGTGCCATTAGATGAGGCGTTATCACGTGTTGTAATCGATTTTTCAGGTCGGCCAGGCTTGGAGTTTCATGTGGACTTCACACGTGCTCGTGTGGGTGATTTCGATGTAGATTTAACGCATGAATTTTTTCAAGGTTTTGTGAATCATGCAAATGTAACTTTGCATATTGATAGTTTAACGGGTGTTAATTCACATCATATTGCAGAGACTATTTTCAAAGCATTTGGCCGAGCTTTGCGTATGGCAGCTGCACCAGATGAACGAATGCAAGGAATTATTCCCTCTACCAAAGGAAGCTTGTAAATTTCAAACGCTAAATAGTTATGAGCAATATTGCTATTATTGATTACGGTATGGGTAATTTATACTCCGTTACTAAAGCGGTTGAACATGTTGCAGGCTCGAAGGATAAAATTGTTGTCACTTCTGATGCTGATAAAATTATTGCTAGTGATAAGGTAATATTCCCCGGTCAAGGTGCTGCAAAAGACTGCATGTCTGCTCTACAAGAATGTGATTTAAAATCTGCAATTATTGATACTGCAAGTCAAAAACCTTTTCTTGGTATATGTATGGGCATGCAAGTGTTGATGCAGATGAGTGAAGAAAATGATGGTGTCGATTGTTTAGGGATGTATAAAGGCAGTGTGAAATACTTCGGTAATCATTTATCGATAGGTTCGGGTGATAATGACTTTAAGGTTCCTCATATGGGTTGGAACTGTATTGAACAACAGCAGAGCCATCCATTATGGAAAGATATTTCAGAATCGAGTTATTTTTATTTTGTGCACAGTTATTTCGTATCGACAGAGAATGATAAGTTAATTGCAGGCACCACAAGTTATGGCCCAACATTTACTTCTGTAATTGCACAAGACAATGTATTTGCGATGCAATGCCACCCTGAGAAAAGTGCTCAGGCTGGATTGCAACTTCTTAAAAACTTTTTAAACTGGAACGGCAGTAACACGGTTAATTAAATCATGATTGTTATACCTGCAATTGACTTAAAAGATGGTAAATGTGTGCGCTTGCGTCAAGGCGGCATGGATGATGTAACGGTTTTTTCAGAAAATCCTGTTGCGGTAGCAGATCGATGGGTGGAAGCAGGAGCAAAACGCTTGCACATAGTTGATTTAGATGGCGCTACATCTGGAGGGCCAGTTAACCGTGAAATTATACATAGCATTGCTGAGAATCATCCTGATTTGGAAATTCAAGTTGGTGGTGGCATACGTGATGAAGATACTGTACAGGCTTATTTAGATGTAGGTGTCCAATATGTAATTATTGGCACTAAAGCTGTTAGTGCGCCGCATTTTGTTAATGACCTTTGTTTAGAATTTCCCGGCCATATCATTGTTGGTTTGGATGCTAAAAATGGCAAAGTGGCAATCGATGGTTGGTCAAAACTATCCCACCATGATGTGATCGATATGGCGCAACATTTTGAAGCAGATGGTGTTGCTGCGATAGTGTTTACTGATATAAGTAGAGACGGCATGATGCAAGGAGTAAATGTTGAATCTACAGCAGAGCTTTCTGCTGCTATACATATTCCTGTAATTGCATCAGGTGGTGTAACAGATGAAGATGATATTAAACGTCTTTGTGAATGTGATGAAGAAGGTATTGTCGGTGTAATTGTTGGTCGAGCGCTCTATGAAGGCACTATAGAATTTCAGCATGCACAAAAGCTAGCTGATTCATATCAATCATAACGGTTAAAAATTAATGCTTATGTAATGGCAGATACAACTTCTGTTATTTCTTTGTGAATGCTTCCCATAAAAAACATTTAAAATATGCCCCTTGCTAAACGTATTATACCTTGTCTAGATGTAGATGCTGGGCGAGTTGTCAAAGGCGTTCAATTTGTAGATATTCGTGACGCGGGAGATCCAGTTGAGATCGCTAAGCGCTATGACAGTGAAGGTGCAGATGAAATAACTTTTTTAGATATTACAGCCAGTTCCGATAATCGTGAAACGATGGTTAATGTCGTAGAGCAGGTTGCCACTGAAGTATTTATTCCACTCACGGTAGGTGGCGGTATTCGAAAAGTTGAAGATATCCGTACACTATTGAATGCTGGTGCTGACAAAGTAGGCATAAATACTGCCGCTGTATTTAACCCAGAGTTCGTCAAGCAAGCTAGTGATAAAGTCGGCTCACAATGTATCGTCGTCGCGATTGATGCAAAACAAGTAAGTAAAGAGGGTGAATTGAAGAGATGGGAAATATTTACCCATGGTGGACGCAAGCCAACAGGCTTAGATGCGCTAGAATGGGCCAAGAAGATGCAAGATTTTGGTGCCGGCGAGATTCTACTTACCAGCATGGATAGAGATGGAACAAAGATTGGATTTGATTTAGAGCTGACGCGTGCAGTTAGTGAAGCCGTTGGTATTCCCGTTATCGCCTCTGGGGGTGTAGGCACATTGGCTCATTTAGCAGATGGCGTGACAATAGGTAAAGCAGATGCTGTGCTGGCGGCTAGCATATTCCATTTTGGTGAATATACTATTCAACAAGCCAAAAATTATATGGCAGAGCAAGGGATTGCAGTGAGAACATAATTATGAATAACAATGAAACTTTGCAAAAGTTAGCAGTGATACTTGAGCAGCGCAAATCAGCTAAAGCTGATGAATCATATGTAGCAAGTCTATATGAATCAGGCCTAGAAAAAATATTAGATAAGATTGATGAAGAAACTGGTGAAACTATAGAGGCTGCAAAAACAGATGATGCAAAACATTTAATACATGAGGTTGCTGATTTGTGGTTTCACTGCATGGTGCTTTTAGCACAAAAAAACTTAAGTCATGAAGATGTTCTAGAAGAATTAAACCAACGGTTTGGCATATCTGGGTTGGTAGAAAAGGCACAACGCTAGAAAATTTGTTGTTATAAGTCGACTTAAAATAAAATACTTAATTAAAGTTTTATAGGAGTATAGATTATGGGAATTAGCCCTTGGCAATTACTGATTGTCCTCGTCATTGTAGTATTAATTTTTGGTACAAAAAAACTACGCAATATGGGTGGTGATGTTGGAGGCGCAGTTAAAAATTTCAAAAAGTCTATGAAGGATGAAGAAGGTACCACTAAGTCCGAGTCGGATGAAACCACACCTAAAGAATGAATCTTTAGCACCGTAGCATCCTATGTTTGATTTTGGATTTTGGGAATTGGCAATTGTTATGGTGGTAGCACTATTGGTCGTTGGGCCAGAGCGTTTACCTGCATTAGCTGGGCAAATCGGTAAGTGGGTGGGTAAAGCTAAGCGAATGGTTGCAAGTGTTCGTTCTGATATAGAGTCAGAAATTAAAGCAGCTGAGCTAAAAGAAATATTAGAAAAACAGCAAGGTGAAATCGGTGAGCTAAAAGAAATGCTTAAAAGCACCCAAACTGAAATAGAAAAAGAATTAGATTTTGAGAATGATGATGCGCAAGGTGATTCAGAATTAATTCGAGCGGTTGAACAGCATATTGAATCAACTAAACAACGTGAATTTTCATTAAGCCAAGAAAATAGTCCAGAAGCTGTCTCAGAATCTAGCCAGGCAACGAGCACTCAGTCTAAAAATGTCGACGACTAACGATACTTCTAATAGTAATCAAAAACACGAAACACTGTTGACGCATCTTTATGAGTTGCGTAGTCGTCTTCTATGGATAGTGGGCAGTGTGATGTTGGTATTTATGTGTTTGTTCATGTTTGCAAATGATTTGTATGGATATTTAGCGGGCCCATTGATGGCGCATATGCCGGAAGGTAGCTCCATGGTAGCCATTGATGTTGCATCACCTTTTCTTACACCTTTTAAACTAGTATTTGTCCTGAGTATTGTGTTGGCGATACCTATCATTCTTTATCATGTATGGGGGTTTATCGCGCCCGGACTCTATACTCATGAAAAGCGTCTTGCATTACCGATCATCGTTTCCAGTTCTATTCTATTTTATGTTGGTATGGCATTTGCCTACTTTGTTGTGTTTCCATTGATGTTTGCATTTTTTACTCGCGTAGCACCTGAAGGGGTTGCGGTGATGACAGACATTGGTCGTTATTTAGATTTTGTGATGAAAATATTTATTGCTTTCGGTGTAGCATTTGAAGTGCCAATTATAACTTTTGTATTGGTTAAATTAGGTATGACTACATCTGATCAGATGGCAGCTAAACGACCATATGTGATTGTAGGCGCATTTGTCGTGGGTATGTTGCTCACTCCGCCTGATATTATTTCACAATTTTTATTAGCCATTCCGGTATGGCTGTTATTTGAACTCGGTTTATTAATGTCACGCATAATGATTAATAATAAGAGTGCAAATGAAATAGGGAGTTCAGAACTCAAGGAGCCGCGTTT
>JBGCDX010000008.1:0-25333 GCA_045105815.1 Gammaproteobacteria bacterium | reverse complement strand
TTGAGTGGTAATCATCAAGCCTGCAAGTGAATCCGCGTGTTGCAATGCAGTACGAGACACTTTAGTTGGGTCAAGAATACCCATCTTAATCATGTCACCGAATTCACCCGTTGCCGCGTTATAGCCGTTATTACCTTTGCTGTTATCTACTTCCGCAAGAATTACAGAAGCTTCTACACCTGCGTTGGTAACGATTTGACGTAAAGGCTCTTCCATTGCACGTCGTGCAATACCGATACCTAGATCTTGCTCATGGTTGTCACCTTTTAAGCCATCAAGTGCTTTACGTGCACGTAATAGCGCAACACCACCACCAGGAACCACACCTTCTTCTACTGCTGCGCGCGTTGCATGTAATGCATCTTCAACACGTGCTTTCTTTTCTTTCATTTCAACTTCAGTTGCTGCACCGACTTTGATTACTGCAACACCACCGGCAAGTTTTGCCATGCGCTCTTGTAGTTTTTCTTTATCGTAGTCAGAAGTGGCTTCTTCGATTTGCGCTTTGATTTGATCAACACGACCTTTGATGTCTTTCGCTTTACCCGCGCCATCTACAACCGTAGTGTTTTCTTTAGAAATATTGACACGCTTAGCCGTACCTAAGTCATCAAGCGTTGCCTTCTCTAAAGATAAGCCAATTTCTTCCGCAATTACTGTACCGCCAGTGAGTACCGCAATGTCTTGCAACATAGCCTTACGACGATCACCAAAGCCAGGTGCTTTCACTGCACAAACTTTAACGATGCCACGAATAGTATTTACAACTAACGTAGCTAAGGCTTCGCCTTCAACGTCTTCTGCAATAATTAATAATGGTCGCCCTGCTTTTGCAACACCTTCTAACAAGGGTAACAACTCACGGATGTTAGATATTTTTTTGTCATGCAAAAGAATGAATGGGTTTTCCATGTCAGCTGTCATGCTGTCTTGGTTGTTAATGAAGTATGTAGATAGGTAACCTCGATCAAACTGCATGCCTTCAACCACTTCAAGTTCGTTAATAAGCGCATTACCTTCTTCAACAGTGATAACACCTTCTTTACCCACTTTGTCCATTGACTCAGCAATGATGTCACCGATGGATACGTCAGAGTTAGCAGAGATGCTGCCTACTTGCGCAATCGCTTTGCTGTCCGCACATTTCTTAGACATTTTATGTAAGCTATCTACTGCTGCGATAACTGCTTTATCAAGACCACGCTTAAGGTCCATTGGATTCATACCTGCTGCAACCGCCTTCATACCTTCACGTACAATAGCTTGCGCAAGCACAGTAGCAGTAGTCGTTCCATCACCTGCGATGTCCGATGTTTGTGAAGCTACTTCCTTCACCATTTGTGCGCCCATGTTTTCAAACTTACCTTCAAGTTCAATTTCTTTAGCTACTGATACACCATCTTTCGTTACGGTTGGTGCACCAAATGATTTATCTAATACAACATTGCGACCTTTAGGGCCTAATGTTGCTTTTACTGCGTTCGCTAAAACGTTGACGCCTTGCGCCATACGTTGTCTAGCATCTTCGCCAAAAAGTACTTCTTTTGCCATGATAATTCCTTCCTAAATTCGTGAATTTACAAACGTTATTTCTTTTCAATGACGGCCATGATGTCGTCTTCACGCATCACTAATAATTCATCGCCATCAACTTTCACTTCAGTGCCGGAATACTTGCCAAACAAGACTTCGTCACCCTTCTTCACGTCTAATTTGCGAACATCGCCATTGTCGGTAATTTTTCCATTACCTACTGCAACGATTTTGCCTTTAATTGGTTTTTCTGTAGCTGAATCAGGTATTACGATGCCACCTGGGCTCGTTTTTTCCTCTTCCATACGCTTGACGACCACGCGGTCATGCAAAGGACGTAATTTCATTAGCGCCTCCTAATAAGGGGTTAATTTAATAATTTTAAATGGTATTTATATGGGTGCTACTCATTGTTAGCACTCTCACTCAATGAGTGCTAATCATACGAATGAGCTTTTTGAAGTCAAGTGCTTTCTATGAAATAGACTTTCTTAATCATCAGATCGATGAGTGACCTCACCTTCAATTACATTGCCTTGCCTGCTATTTGACTTATTACCCTTTGGCGTACCACTTGCTCCATAACTAGACCTATCACTTGGCGATGGGCTAGGCGGCGCTTGCCCAAATCCACCCATGTTCATCCCAGACATCGGTCCAGCCATTGTGCTGGCGAGTGGATTAAAGCGGTTCACGATAAAGGTTGCGATGGGTCGACGCGTGAAAGGCAGCAAACAGATGAAACCAATCAGGTCTGTAAAGAATCCAGGCGTGAGCAATAACGCCCCCCCGACCAGTAATGCCACTCCTTCTAAAATTTCATTAGCAGGCACCCTGCCTTCGCTAAGTGCTTGATTAAATCGAAGATACGTCTGTGATCCTTGGCTACGCAGTAAGGATGCACCAAGAACTGCGGTCAATACTACAAGCGCGATGGTAGGTAGCCAGTTAATAACATCTGCCACTTTTATCAATAGGTATATTTCAATAATCGGAATTGCCAAAAATAAGGTCATTAAAATTGGAAAAATGCGGGTACGGGCAGAGGACATATAATTCTGACTTCTCAATATTAAATAAGTTTGAGGAAAATGCATTGAGCTATGCTGGCAATATGAGGGCTTGTCACCCAAACTTCAACTCTCAATATGATTTAAACATTACTGCACTGTAGACCTATATATGAGCTCAGCGATCCTTGTATTTACCACTTTTCCTGATATCGACACCGCTCAGCGGCTAGCAGAAGGATTGGTGCAGGCAAAGCTGGCTGCTTGTGTAAATATTACACCTGCTGGGCAATCCATCTATATGTGGGAAGGGAAAATTTGCAAGGAATCTGAGCATTTGGCGGTCATTAAGACTACGGATAATTGCTACAAAGAACTTGAGTTATACATACAGGCACAACACCCATACGAACTTCCTGAAATTATTGCAACTCCAATAAGTAATGGATCAAAAGATTATTTAACTTGGCTAACCACAAACACTACATTATGAAAATATTACGCATTTCACTGTTACTACTATTTACTTTTATCAGCAGCATTTCTTGGGCCGACAGTCCACTTTCAAACTTAGCAGGTGAGGAAGAAGAAGAGTTTTTAGATCCTGAGGTAGCTTTCGTTGTAACGGCAACTCAAGGTAACGACAACAGCATTAAAACCAATTGGTTAATCCAAGACGGTTACTACTTATATAAAGACAAGATAAGCGTTACTCCCGCAGATGAATCACAACTTACTTTAGGCAAACTACCTTTACCGAAAGGCAAAGAAAAAGAAGATGAGTACTTTGGCCTAATTGTAAGTATCGATCATGAATTTAATGCTGAAATTCCCATTACTCATTTAGCAGCCAATACCAAAGCAGTAGATTTAATTGTTAAGTATCAAGGTTGTGCAAAAGCAGGACTTTGTTATCCACCGATCACAAAAAATATTACGGTTAACTTAGATTCTTCCAACGGTGGTATTGCAGCGGCTGCAGGTTCAACTAGCGCGGGTAACGCAGGTTCAAGTACAGGTACAGGTGTAGAGTTTCAGTCTGAGCAAGATAAAATTGCCGGCACACTCGCATCAGGAAAAATGTTATTTACAATCTTATTCTTCTTTGGTCTGGGATTGTTACTTGCGTTTACACCATGTGTGTTTCCTATGATTCCGATTCTTTCCAGCATTATTGTTGGGCAGGGTGACGACATATCTACCTCCAAAGCATTTTCATTATCGCTAGTCTACGTATTAGCAATGGCCGTTACTTATACCGTCGCAGGTGTAATTGTTGGCTTATCTGGCGAAAACATTCAGGTTTGGTTTCAAAACCCATGGGTACTTAGTGTATTCGCTGGGATTTTCGTACTACTTTCATTAGCTATGTTTGGCTTTTACGAACTGCAAATGCCAAGTGGTATTCAAAATAAATTAAACAACATCAGTTCTGGTGCTAAACAAGGTTCTTATGTTGGTGCGGGGATTATGGGTTTACTTTCTGCACTTATTGTTGGGCCATGTGTCACTGCACCATTAATTGGTGCACTTATTTATATTGCAGAAACGGGCAATGCATGGGTGGGTGGTATCGCATTATTCTCACTTAGTATGGGCATGGGTGCACCGCTTCTAGCCATTGGCACATCAGCAGGAAAAATTCTGCCTAAAGCAGGTGCATGGATGGATGCCGTGAAAGCCGTGTTTGGTGTATTGCTACTTGGGTTAGCTATATGGATGCTAGAAAGATTTTTACCGGCTCCAATTATATTGTTACTCACGGGTGCATTATTAATAGTTTCAGCAATCTATCTAGGCGCTTTGGATGCTATAAAAGAAGGTGCATCAGGCTGGTCTAAATTATGGAAAGGCTTAGGGCTTATCTCACTCGTATACGGCGGCATCTTAGTGATTGGCGCATCGGGTGGTAGCCATAGTTTATTACAACCACTACAAGGAATCGCGAGCACGCAACAAGTGGCTAGCAGCGGTAACGAAACACATTCAGCTTCTAGCGCTAAACATGCCTTACCCTTTCAGCAAATCAAAGGAATTGATGGACTACAAGTAGCGCTAGCACAAGCAGCCAAAGAAGGCCGCCCTGTCATGTTAGATTTTTATGCGGATTGGTGTGTATCTTGTAAAGAGATGGAAGCTTTCACATTTAGTAATACTGAGGTGCAAAATTCTTTGGATAATTTTGTCATGCTGCAAGCCGATGTCACAAAAAATGATGATCTGGATAAAGCACTATTAAAAGAGCTAGGCTTATTCGGGCCACCGGCAATTTTGTTTTACGACCCTAGTGGTAACGAACTACGTAACTATCGAGTCGTTGGTTTTATGGATGCAGGCAAATTTTCATCTCATGTAAATAACTTTAAGCAATCTGGAACTATTGCTTTAAACCCCTAATAAATCAAAGAAGAAATACATCAGTGCAGTTTTATATATTTAAGCTGCACTAAACCCCCAAACCATCAGCCACATTAAATATGTGGTCAATTCATTGTAATATAATCCAAACTTTGCCGGTCTGATTCTAATGGCCTGTACTATACTCAGTATTTGCCTCTGATATTACGAGCACCAAGCAACCGAGAATTTAGCCTATAGTATTCATATGGATATCAATTTAGATACCGGAAAACTGATTGTTTTTGTTGTTGGCCTACTCCTGTTTCTTGGCGTAGAAACATTATTCCCAGCACGCCCATGGCACAATTCTCGCTTAAAACGCATTACATTTCATTCCGGAGTGGCAGCATTAAACACAGTCACCATTCGCATTATCGCTTACGTTCCTTTTCTTCTTTGGGTGGTATATGTTGAAGAAGAAGGTTGGGGACTGTCACGCTGGTTCGGCTTTATCGGGTGGACCGAAATAATACTGTCTATTGTGGTACTCGATTTTTTTGATTACATATGGCATCGCGCCAATCATCGTGTACGCATTCTGTGGCGCTTCCATAAAGCGCACCACTCTGACACAGAAATGGATGTCACTACTGCACTGCGATTTCACCCCACTGAATTACTCGTATCCTCTTTAATGAAAGCCCTATGGGTAGTTATCTGGGGGCCCACTGTCGTGGCTTGGTTCTTATTTGAAGGCCTAATCAGTTTGTGCGCACAGTTTCATCATAGCAATATCGATTTCCCTAACTGGGTTGAACGTTGGCTTTCATGGATTATCGTTACACCCCGTTTTCATACTTCTCACCATGCGGTAGATCGACGCTACGGCGATGCTAATTTCTCAACCATCCTGAGTATTTGGGATCGAATATTTGGAACCTATTCGCAACTCGATAAAGAAGGTGCTACCACCCATGCCAAAGACGCATTAGGGCTGCCTGAATCTCGAGAATTATCTTTCTCACCCATTGCCTGGTTGATAGAACCATTTCGGAATCGCAACCTAGACTTAGAACCTGAGCGCACTACCAAGGTAGTGCCTGAAACAGGAAAACCTAGTTAGAACACTAGGGGTTTATATAAAACCATACAATGTAGAAGAACTAACCAGGAGTTAAATGATGAGTATTTTAAAATTACTAACTACGCTGTTATTTACAACATATCTATTGGTCGCATGTAGTAGCGATAACCATGAGCATGGCGGTGATGCGGCTACCGAAGAACATGCAGGAGAAAATGCGGAGAAGAAAGAACATGGCGGAAACGCTGCTGAAAAGAAGGAGCATGGCGGCGAGGCTGCAGAAGAGAAATAACTAACATCTTACATAAACCATACTAAAATACATTTCGTCTTTTAGGTAATTAACCAGGAGTATTATTTATGAAATTTTTAAAAATAGTAGCAACACTCACACTATTAATAACACCTTTAATGTTTGTTAATGCAGGTGAGCATGGCGGCAAAGCTGTGGAGAAGAAAGAGCACGGTGGCAAAGCAGCTGAACATGCTGGTGATGCTGCAGAGAAGAAAGAGCACGGTGGCAAAGCAGCTGAACATGCTGGCGATGCTGCGGAGAAGAAAGAGCACGGTGGCAAAGCAGCTGAACATGCTGGCGATGCTGCAGAAGAAAAATAGTTTAAGCCTAAAAACGCATACCTCCGAATGATTTTATATGAGAATAAAAAAATGAAAAGTTTAGTCATATTAACTACTAGTTTAATTATTGGATTATTAATAACCTTCGGAGGCAGTGCTTTTGCTGACTCATCAGTTAAAAACCAAGATGTACATCCAAGCTCGGACAAATCACCACGCAAGTATTACGTTGAAGACATTAAAGAAGCCATGCTTAAACACATCGCCGCGAAAGCTGATGTGGATGGTATCTTTCATTTACGAGATGACAAAACAGGTGAGATGCTTGCACTGAGATTCGTCAAAATACACGACCCTGTGCGAAAAATTAACAACAGCACCTACTTCGCATGCACCGATTTCCATGTGGTAGGCGAACCTAAAAAACTATTTGATATAGATTTCTGGATGAACCCTGTAACCGGTGAACTGAAAATTTATGACACCAAGGTACACAAAGAGCCTCGTAAATCTCTACTATACGGATGGTACAAACAACCACGTTACACCTTCGTAAACGACCGCGTTATTTCACTCTATTAGCCATTCAAATTTTTTTGTTTCTAAACAAGGCTGGGTGAACCTTCATTCAATAATATTAGTCCATATTGGTATAGACGGTTCATTTTTAGACCTGGGCGGTATGTATATCTGCATTTACAGATAAAAGCCCTGCTAAAGTAGCCACAGTTCAATTACAAGGATGTAAGAACGTGAATACTCATACCAATCGACGATCTGGAGAGGATCGGAGAGTTGCCAACATAAATGTAAGCTTCCCTTTGCGCGATAGCCAAGGAATCATTGTCGCCAAAGACAGACGCAATAGCTGCGATCGAAGAACAGATGGTTTGGAACTCACCGAAACCAATCTTTCACAAAAAGTTTTCCAGGCAATATATAAAAAATATCTACCGCTGGATTCATGATTATGCACAGATGCGACATGAAATTACTCAGCGCGCTTTGCCTTGTATTCTTTGCAAGTACTAGCTTTGCTTCTGGAAATAATAAAGTAGTCACCCCAATCATTCTCCAGCCCGAGCCCGTAGAGATGGTTATGTTATGCCCTGATAACAGTCAGCACGAAGGTGAACTTATTCCTAAATGGGTGACGAGTGATGAAGCTATTGAATTCTTTTGTAATGACTCTGAAGAAATAGAGATTGCCGAGTAATCACTCAGATGTAAAGCAGTTGCAATATTGCGTACTTAAAACTCACTTATCATAAGCTTAAATTTTATGCATCCACTGCATGGCAAGATCACCAATTACAGGTAACTTAAATTTCTCACCTTGATAAGCTTTTACCATCAAGATAATCCATAACACGACTGCAGCGATATGGATGATCGAACCAAAAAATAAAAAATAATAGAATATCCAACTCGCAAAAATACTCAGCAAGGTAAGTGCTCCAAAAGTGATGATCGACTGCATGGCATGAAATCTTACAAACTCATCATCTTTCTCGATAAGGATCACTGCTAACCCACTTATCCATCCAAGAACATAAGCGATCAACGCAGAAGTATTTTTATCTAAACCTAAAGCAGTTTTTGACATGAATAGCCCTATAAATATTTAACCAACATAACTTCAAACGTTCAATTTAGTATCGTTGCTAAAATACAATAAATAACAACTTGCGGCTATTAGTCAGCACACCAAATCATTTCACCACCTCAGGCACTAACTCTCCACCTTTACCAGCTGAATCTTTCCAAAGCGCTTGCAATCGCTTATCACGACCACAAGCGAAACGATAATACTTATACTTCAGCGAACTCTTTTGATAATAATCTTGATGGTAATCCTCAGCCGGATAAAACATTTTTGCTTCCTCTATTACGGTAGCAATTTCTTCGACAAAGAAATTTGATTCTACCAGTTCTTTTTTAGAAGCGACCGCTAATTTCTTTTGTTCGTCATCATTATAAAAAATTGCAGTACGATAACTTTCCCCTTTATCACAGAATTGTCCCTCGGCATCTAGTGGGTCTATGTTATGCCAGAAAACATTTAATAGGGTTGCATAATCTACTTTTGATGGGTCATACGTAACTTGCAGTGCCTCATAATGTCCGGTGGTGTTAGAAGAAACTTTCTTATAAGTTGGATTTTCAGTGTGTCCACCGGTGTATCCAGAAGTAGTTGCAACCACGCCTTCTAACTTATCGAATGGTGGTTCCATGCACCAAAAACATCCACCTGCAAATACAGCTGTTGCCAATGGTTGCTTCATCTCAGCCGAAACCTGCATATTTTCTGAGAATATCCCGCTAGCCAAAATAACCAGCACCGTTATTAACCATGTTATTTGAAAGTTCTTACGTAGGCGTTTCATTCTATTTCCTAAGTTTGAGTAGTTGTCACGTATACCCTACTAAGACAACTGAATTGAGCGATATCTTTCAGTTTAGATCGATAAAAATATACTACTACCGGTTTATTTCGATAGCATTTTGCTAAATACCATAAATTTGCAGCAAACTCATCGATAACTTCGTTTAATTTCTAAAAATGTGCAAAATACTATGTTTTTGTGTGGAATTGCGGATTATTTCGTGTACACTCCACTAAATATTAAAATACTTGCAAGATAACAACAATTACCAGCAAGTTATAACAGTTTATGCATAAATTACTACTATTAAACGGCCCTAACCTTAATTTACTCGGTCAACGTGAGCCTGAAGTATATGGCTACGAAACCCTTGCAGACGTAATCAAACGTGCCCAAGACACAGCTAAGGCCCATGGCTACCCGTTACAAGATTTTCAAAGTAATGCCGAGCATGAATTAATCAATCGCATTCACCAAGCAAAAACGGATGGCATCGATATGATTATATTTAATCCCGGCGCCTTCACTCACACTAGTATTGCACTACGTGATGCATTACTAGGGGTAAACATTCCGTTTATAGAACTGCATTTATCAAATGTATTTGCTCGCGAAGAATTTCGTCAGCATTCTTACTTATCCGACATTGCCATAGGTGTGATATCTGGCATGGGTGCTAAGGGTTATGAGCTAGCCGTTGAAGCTGCACATAATAAGTTAACTAATAAATAATAAACGTAAGCTGATAAAAGCTTTGATACAAACATTACCGAAGAGTTAATCATGGATATACGTAAAGTAAAAAAATTAATTGAGTTACTTGATGAGTCTGGTGTTGCCGAAATTGAAATTAAAGAAGGCGAAGAATCAGTACGCATTAGCCGTGGTGTTGCTCAAAACCAAGTAATGGTGCCCCAAGCTATGCCAGCCCCTCTAGCGGCTGCACCTGTAGTGGCTGCAGAAGCAGCTCCCGCAGCCGATGCACCTGACTCTGTTCCAAGTGGGCATAGTGTTAAATCTCCCATGGTTGGCACCTACTATGAAGCACCCGCTCCAGAACAACCTTCTTTTGTTGAAGTAGGTAAGTCCGTAAAAGTAGGTGAAACACTTTGCATTATAGAAGCCATGAAAATGCTCAACCAAATTGAAGCAGATAAATCTGGTGTAATTAAAGCAATACTTGTAGAAAATGCGCAACCTGTAGAATTCGGCCAAGCATTATTTATCATCGAATAAGCAATCCAACTAAAAAAATAAACTCTTATGCTTGAAAAAGTTGTTATAGCCAATCGCGGTGAAATTGCATTACGCATTTTACGCGCCTGTCGCGATATGGAAATCAAAACCGTAGCGGTTCATTCCGAAGCTGATCGAGATTTAATGCATGTCGGTATGGCGGATGAATCGGTATGTATTGGCCCTGCCTCATCGCTTGATAGTTATCTAAACATCCCTGCAATCATTAGCGCAGCTGAAGTGACTGATGCGACCGGCATACATCCAGGTTATGGATTTTTATCAGAAAACGCAGAGTTTGCTGAAGTAGTTGAATCAAGTGGCTTTGTATTTATAGGGCCAAAATCTGAAACGATACGCATGATGGGTGACAAGATCGCAGCCAAAAAAGCGATGGAAAAAGCAGGCGTTCCCTGTGTACCCGGCACCAACGAATCCATTAGTGAAGACATGGATCGCGCTAAGGAAATTGCTCGTGAAGTCGGTTATCCAGTGATGGTGAAAGCTGCCGGTGGCGGTGGCGGACGTGGTATGCGCGTAGTGGAGAAAGAAGAAGACTTAGTTGAAGCTATTACAATAACTCGCAATGAAGCGGGCGCTGCGTTTAATGATGATCGTTTGTTTATAGAAAAATTCTTACAGGATCCGCGTCATGTTGAATTCCAAGTTTTAGCAGACGAGCATGGCAATGCGATCCATTTGTGTGAGCGTGACTGCTCGATGCAGCGTCGCAACCAAAAAGTAATTGAAGAAGCCCCAGCATTTGGTATTACCCCAGAACAACGTGAAAGAATTGGCGCAAGTATTACAGAAGCTTGTCGCCAAATTGGCTATCGAGGCGCAGGTACATTTGAGTTTTTATATGCCAATGGTGAATTTTATTTCATTGAAATGAATACCCGCGTTCAAGTCGAGCACCCTGTAACTGAAATGATTACGGGGATTGACATCGTCAAACAACAATTGTTAATTGCCGCCGGTGAAAAGCTTGCATTCAAACAAGACGATATAAAAATTCGTGGCCACGCCATCGAATGTCGCATTAACGCGGAAGACCCTTACACCTTTATGCCTTGCCCTGGCAAAGTCACCCATTTCCATTGTCCGGGTGGTCCGGGTATACGTGTCGATACACACTTATACAATGGTTATAGTGTACCTCCTTATTACGATTCTATGATTGGTAAGTTACTCTCAATCGGCCATAGCCGTGAGGGTGCCATGACAAGGATGCGTGGTGCGCTTCATGAAATTGTGATCGATGGCATCACTACCAATATTCCTCTATTGCAAGACTTAATGTTGGACGATGTATATATCAATGAACAACATAATATCCATTACCTCGAAGCAAAACTTTCTTCATAGCAAGCTCTACAATTCATTTTAGAACATACAACACTTTATTGTGTTTGAAATAAGTTTACGTCTCGAACGTCACCAATACCTCGCAACTGAGATTTTACTCGACGAGCTTGGTGCGGTTTCTATTAGTGTGATTGATGCTGAGGACCACCCGATTTTTGTTGAAGAAGTCGACGGCACACCGCTTTGGCAACACTTAACATTAACGGCATTATTTATAGAAGACATTGCCTTACAACATTTACAAGAACCAATTGAAAGTGCATTAGCTGCACCCATCGAGTTAAGCAAACGTCGCGTACAAGATCAAGATTGGCAAAAAAAATGGATGCAAAATTTGCAACCCATTCAATTCAGCGAACGTTTGTGGGTCTGCCCTAGCTGGCTCACTTACCCCGACCCATTTGCAATCAACATTCAACTCGACCCTGGTTTAGCGTTTGGCACTGGCACACATCCCACCACCTATTTGTGTTTAGAGTGGCTAGCCAATTTTCCATTGCAAGGCAAAACAGTAATGGATTTTGGATGTGGCTCTGGCATTCTTGCCCTTGCTGCTTATTACCTTGGCGCTAAAAGAATCGTGGCTATTGACCACGACCCACAAGCCATACAAGCCACTCGGTTAAATGCTAATAAAAATAATATCGATGACAAGGTGCTGCATACTGTTTTAGCAGACAGCCCACCTGAGCAGATCTGTGACGTAGTCATTGCTAATGTCTTACTGTTGCCATTACTTCAGTTCAGAAAAGATTTTGCCAAAGCTATGGCCTCTACAAGCAAAATTATTTTATCCGGTATACTTGATCAGCAACTCGAGCAGATGAAACAAGTTTATGAACCCACTTTTAAGTTTGATAAGATTCACTCAAAAAATGAATGGTTATTAATTGAAGCAACTCTGAATTGACAAACAAGTTAACGTATCAAGTTATAGTTCTTATTTAACAATGTATACCAAGTGCCCAGAGTGTCGCGCTGTATTCCGAGTCACTACGGAACAACTCCAAATGGCCGAGGGCTTAGTACGCTGTGGCATTTGTGATTCCGTTTTTAATGGTGGAGAACACATTGAAGAAGATCATGACCCCAACGCAGTTACCGATAACTGGCGCTCTGAGCTAGATCAAGATGACAATGATGATCCATGGCCTGATGAAATTACCGGCGATGTATTTAACAGCGATATCTCTGATGTTGAACAACAAAAAGATGACGATGCGCTAACCGCTGCTGAAAGAGTACCTACGGTTATTCGCGACGACTTTGGCAGTAATATATTATCTAAGACAAATAGCCCTATACAAATTACTGTTTTTACTTTGGGTGCTATTGCATTAGCGATCTTTTTCTTAGGACAAATAAGTTATTGGCAAAATGTTGATGTCCTACCCCGCACTTGGGTAAATAGCTTTTGCAATATAGTTGGCTGCGGCGAAAATAATAAACGTGATATTGCTGCCATTAAAATGCTCAACCGAAATATATACACGCATCCGAATGTAAAAGATGCCTTGATGATTACTACTTCATTCGTAAACCAAAGCCCCTCCGCTCAAGCTTATCCCTTACTTGCGATTACATTACTAGACACCCAAGGCCAAATTGTTGCCGTGCGTCGCTTTAGCCCAAAAGACTATCTTGTTAATAAGTCACTTGCAGATACACTAATGCCCTCTAATCAACCGATAGGCGCACGCCTTGAAGTATTAGACCCAGGTAATAAAGTTATCGCATATGAATTCGAATTCCACTAAAGAAAAATTGAACCATAAGCCCTTGAAAATTGGGCCATATACTCTTTCAAGCAATGTCTTGCTAGCGCCAATGGCTGGGATATCGGATAGCGTTTATCGAAAAATTTGTATGCAACATGGTGCTGGGGCAACCGTAGCAGAAATGTTAACGTCTGATATTGCGCAGTGGAGCAGTAGTAAAAGTTCACAACGCATTATAAAACCCACCGACCCTGAACCACGCATCGTTCAAATTTCAGGAACACAAGCCAACACAATGGCAACGGCTGCAAAGCTTTGTGTAGATAAGGGCGCACAAATTATTGATATTAATATGGGATGCCCTGCAAAAAAAGTATGTAGAAGTAATGCAGGCTCTGCGTTGTTAGCAGATGAAAAAAATGTTGCAATCATTTTAGAGACTGTAGTTAACGCAGTAGATGCACCAGTTACGCTAAAGATAAGAACGGGTTTAACTCCTCAAAATAGAAACGCAATTAACATTGCAAAAATTGCTGAATCTGCAGGTATACAATCGCTTGCCATACATGGGCGCACGCGTCAATGCATGTATAACGGCAATGCTGAATACAACACAATAAAATCTGTAAAAAATATTGTGTCAATTCCAATTATCGCAAACGGAGATATTAATTCTCCACAAACTGCAAAAAAGGTCTTGGCTTTTACTGGAGCAAATGCGATTATGATTGGAAGAGCGGCGCAAGGTAATCCTTGGATATTTAATCAAGTTAATTGCCTGTTGCAAAATAAAAAGACGCTGCCCACACCCTCATTGGAAGAAATCGAAAGCGTAGTGATGACTCACATTATTGGGTTGCACTCGCATTATGGAAGTAAGGTGGGTGTACGTGTTGCTCGTAAACATATCACTTGGTATTTAAAAAATTATAAAGGCTATGCGATATTTAAAGACTTGTTGTTGAAAGCAGATTGCCCACAACAGCAACAAAAACAATTAATTAAATTCTTTAAATATTTGCGTACAAACATAACGGAGTTAGCCGCATGAATGCATCATTTTCTACAGCACAAGTAACAAACTTACATCAGGAACGCCGCAAGCAACCACTTCGCGACAATGTAAAAAATTCTTTACGCTTATACTTAAATTCTTTAAGTGGTCATGAGCCTGAAGAGCTGTACAAGATGTTCACTGAAGAAGTTGAACGCCCACTACTTGAATCAGTTATGGAATATTGCAATGGCAATCAAACCAAAGCTGCAAGATGCCTTGGCCTTAACCGTGGAACGCTTCGTAAAAAACTTAAGCAATACGGCTTAAACTAATAGTAAGTAATACACTCTATAAAATTAGATCTTTTTGGCAAACTCAGGGCCACAAACTGTAAGACGTGCCTTAATCAGCGTTTCCGATAAGACCGGCGTTGTAGAGTTTGCACGTGAGTTAAGCAAATTAAAGATTGAGCTGCTCTCAACAGGTGGCACTGCAAAGTTACTAAGTGAAAATGGAATTCCTGTAACAGAAGTTTCGGATCACACTGGCTTTCCTGAAATAATGGATGGCCGAGTAAAAACTTTGCATCCCAAAATACACGGTGGCATTCTTGGTCGACGTGGGCAAGACGATGATGTCATGCAACAGCATGACATCGCTGCTATCGACTTAGTCGTCATCAACTTATACCCCTTTGCTGCTACGGTTGCGAACCCTGATTGCACTCTGGATGATGCAATTGAAAATATTGATATTGGTGGCCCTACCATGTTACGTGCGGCAGCTAAAAATAATAAGTATGTTGCCGTTGTAGTTAATCCATCAGACTATGCAGAAGTACTAAAAAAACTAAATGTAAATAATGGCTCACTAGACGATGCCACGCGTTTTGATCTCGCGGTTAAAACCTTTGAACATACCTCTCAGTACGACGGGATGATTGCTAATTACTTAGGCAAAAAATTACCTGATAATGATGACACTTTCCCACGTACGCTAAATCTTCAGTTTCAACAATCACAAGTGTTACGTTATGGTGAAAACCCGCATCAACGTGGTGCGTTTTATATTGAAGAAGGTGTTCTTGAACCAAGTGTCGCATCATCGAAAGTTATTCAAGGCAAAGAGCTTTCATTTAACAATGTTGCAGACACCGATGCTGCATTAGAGTGTGTACGTCAATTCTCAGCACCTGCATGCGTCATTGTTAAACATGCTAACCCTTGTGGCGTTGCGACTGCAGATAATATTTTGCAGGCTTATGAACTTGCGTATCAAACAGATCCTACTTCAGCATTTGGAGGTATCATTGCCTTCAATCAAACATTAGATGCAGAAACTGCTAAAACTATTATTGATCGTCAGTTTGTGGAAGTATTAATTGCACCCAGTATTCCAGAGGGTACTCGTGAAATCTTAGCTGAAAAAAAGAATGTTCGCGTACTTGAATGTGGAGCATGGGAAGGCACCATTGAATCGTTTGACTATAAACGTGTTTTAGGTGGGTTATTAGTACAAGATCGTGACCTTGGAGTGATCGATAAAGATGACTTAGAAATTGTTTCTAAACGTCAACCGACTGAACAGGAACTCACTGATCTCTTATTTGCATGGAAAGTGGTTAAGTTTGTTAAATCTAATGCCATCGTTTATGTGCGCAATCAACAAACCATAGGTGTAGGTGCCGGCCAAATGAGCCGTGTTTATTCGGCGCGAATTGCAGCAATAAAAGCCCAAGATGTGGACTTAGAAGTAGCAGGGTCAGTGATGGCTTCTGATGCATTTTTTCCTTTTAGAGATGCTATTGATGCTGCACATGAGAATGGAATTACCGCTATTATTCATCCGGGTGGTTCAATTAATGATAAAGATGTAATTGCAGCTGTCGATGAACTTGGCATGGCCATGGTGCTAACCGGCATGCGGCATTTCCGCCATTAGGCAAATTTTATAATGCCTCTTTTGTTTTAATACTTCATTGCAGCACTTTCTGAGATGCTCATATACTCTCTCATAAATTCCGCTTCTCGAAAGCACTAGGCCTCATTTAAAATACATTTCAGATGGCGCTTATTACTCAAATTATCAGCATCATGTTCCCAATTGTTGCAATTGTTGCCCTAGGCACTCTTCTGGGACGAACCTCAAACCTTACTATGAATACCGCAAACCATCTAAACTTAGATGTGTTTGTTCCAGCATTGGTATTTGCTTCATTAAGCGACAAATCTTTTTCGCTTGCTCCTCATATATCACTCGCTATTGCTGGACTGATCATAGTCCTACTAGCAGGACTCATTGCTCTACTTATTGCAAAATCTACAGACTATTCTTTTCGCACTATCGCACCACCGATGATGTTTCATAACGCGGGTAATGTGGGCTTGCCCATTATGAGCCTTGCTTTTGGGAAGCCTGGATTGGTGACTGGTTTAGTTTTATTCTTAGTGGGCAACCTGACTCATTATGGGCTAGGTACTTACATCCTAAGTTCTGGACAAGGAGTTAGAGTTCTCCTTCGACAAACTGTTATTTGGGCGGCTATTGTAGCGTTAGTGATTAATGCCTCACCTATCGTTATTCCTGAAAGCGTCATGTTACCAATTACTATGTTAGGTCAAATCGCCATTCCTTTGATGTTATTTTCATTAGGCGTACGGATTGCCTCAATAGATCTACAAGAATGGAAAATTGGGTTGTTATTTGCAATCCTTACACCTGCAGTAGGCTTTTGCATTGCTTTCGCACTGGTAATGTCTTTTGAGTTCACTGCGGTTCAAGCAGGGTCATTATTACTTTTTGGCACCTTGCCTCCCGCAGTAATGAATTTTCTATTTGCTGAAAGATTTAACCAGGAACCCAAATCAGTCGCGTCCATCGTGCTGGTAGGCAATCTATTCGCTATGATTACATTACCCTTAGCGCTTGCATATGTGCTTACAAATTTTACCTAGAGAATTATATTAAAAATTATTATGAAAATATTAGTCATTGGCGGCGGCGGCCGCGAACATGCATTGGCTTGGAAATTAAGTCAGTCGTCTAAAGTTTCAAATATTTATGTAGCACCTGGTAACGCTGGCACCGCTGAAGAACCTAAAACTGAAAATATTGCGATTGATGCTGAAGATATTTATGCCCTTAAATCTTTTGCGATACAAGAAAAAATCGATCTCACCATCGTCGGGCCTGAAGCTCCTTTAGTTGCCGGCATAGTGGACACCTTTCATGAATCATCGCTGCCAATCTTTGGGCCTACTGCAGCGACCGCACAGTTAGAAGGCTCTAAAGCTTTCGCTAAAGAATTTATGCAGCAAAATGATATTCCAACTGGTGACTATGCTGTATTTACTAATTATCAGTCAGCAGCAGACTATATTGCATCTCAATCATTTCCACTCGTTATCAAAGCGGATGGTTTAGCAGCGGGAAAAGGTGTTGTCATCGCACAGTCAAAAACAGAAGCATTGCAATGCGCCAAACATATGTTAAGTGGATCAAGTTTTGGAAATGCAGGACATCGCATTGTCGTTGAAGAGTTTATTCAGGGAGAAGAAGCTAGCTTCATATGCATGATAGATGGCGAGAATATTTTGCCATTGGCCAGCTCGCAAGATCACAAAGCACGAGACGAAGGTGACAAAGGCCCCAACACGGGCGGCATGGGTGCATACTCACCTGCACCTATTGTTGATGAAGACATGCATCAGAAAATTTTAGAGCAAGTAATCACTCCGGTTGTGAATGGCTTTGCCAAACAAGGCACACCTTATATTGGGTTTTTATATGCTGGAGTAATGATTAACTCAGACTTGACTCCAAACGTATTGGAGTTTAATTGCCGCTTTGGTGATCCCGAAACACAACCGATACTTATGCGCATGCAATCAGACTTTGCAGAACTTTGTCTAGCTGCAGTAAACCAAGAGCTAGATCATCACATTATAAAATGGGATTCCCGTTCTGCACTAGGCGTTGTGCTGGCTGCAGGAGGTTATCCGGAAAGCTATAGTAAAGGTGATGTGATACATGGCTTGTCAGCAGAATCAGATTCACAAAAAGTTTTTCATGCCGGAACCAAAATGGATAATGGAAATATCGTTACCAATGGTGGACGAGTATTATGTGCAACAGCACTTGGTAATAATATTGCTGACGCACAAAAACATGCTTATCAGTTAACAAGAAAAATCTCTTGGGAGAAAATGTTTTATCGTAACGATATTGGTTACCGTGCAATTAAATCCAGTACTTGAGTTATTGCTCAAATAAAATATTGTTATTCATACTTCATTGAAAATTTTATACCAACTGATGAGCTACTCCATTTTCTATTAAATCTAATTATTTAATCCATGACATGCGATTAATCTAATACATTTAATATTCAAGATCACCATCCTAAGCAGTAAACGCTAGTTATAAATACTAATAGCCGTTGCTTTATTGACAGTTAGTTAAATAAGCCTACTATTAACTAACAATAATTAATAATTACACCTATATAAATTAATTATTGAGTGAATGTTCAATAATTAATTTATATTCAAGATATATAACGATGTCATACATGGGGAAGTGTTATGGGGCGACAACCTTCATTTAAAAGGAAGGATGTACTAGACAAAGCATCACAAGTTTTTTTGCGTAACGGCTTTCAACGCACAACCATCAAAGATATAACCAATGCAACAGGCTTGCAGCCCGGCAGTCTCTACTCAGCATTTGAAAACAAATCAGGCTTATATACAGAAGTAATTGAGCATTATACAAAACGGCAGATTACTTTTTTAGATGCATGCGAAGAACAAAATGATTCAAGTCTTGAAGCTTTAAAAGCTTTTTTTAAACTGACCAGCGCTAACATTACAAACCATACACCAGATGCTCATTGCTTATTAGTCTACGGAGCTTTTGAAATACCAAAAGGAGAAAAAGATTTACGTTATTACATGCAATTAAAATTACAAGAAATTGAATCCCGCATATATGTATTGCTAGTTAAAGCACAAGAAAATAATGAAATTCAATGCGAAGAAAAACCTATTGAGCTCGCACGTTTTTTGATGACTCTATTATTTGGGCATCGCGTCTTAGCGCAATTACATGCAAGCGCTGAAACAGTTGATAATACTATCGAGAGAGTATTTAGATTTTTAGAATCTAGTAGTTGAAAATAAGAGACACACTATTAAATTAAGCCCTTTTCATCGCCGCAAAAAACTCTTCATTCGTCTTAGACGACTGCATGCGAGCAAGCATAAAATCAATCGATTCAATCTCATCCATTGGATGCAAGAATTTACGCAATACCCATATCTTTGCTAACTCATCTTTGTCAGTAATTAATTCTTCACGACGTGTGCCAGAACGATTAATGTTAATCGCTGGAAACACACGCTTTTCAGCAATACGCCGATCCATATGAATTTCCATATTACCGGTACCTTTAAATTCTTCGTAGATCACCTCATCCATCTTCGAGCCTGTTTCTACAAGTGCCGTAGCAATAATGGTTAAGCTACCGCCTTCTTCAATATTTCTCGCTGCACCAAAAAATCGTTTAGGTCTTTGTAAAGCATTGGCATCCACACCACCCGTTAACACTTTTCCGGATGCAGGCACTACGGTGTTATATGCACGTGCTAGACGTGTAATCGAATCCAGGAGTATCACCACATCTTTCTTGTGTTCTACTAAACGCTTAGCTTTTTCAATCACCATCTCAGCAACCTGCACATGACGACTGGCTGGCTCATCAAAAGTACTTGATACAACCTCACCCTGCACCATGCGAGACATCTCGGTTACTTCTTCCGGTCGCTCATCAATTAACAATACTATTAGATAACACTCCGGCTGATTGGTAGTAATACTCTGCGCAATATTTTGCAGCATTAATGTTTTACCTGCCTTGGGAGGTGAAACAATAAGGCCACGCTGACCTTTGCCAATGGGTGCACAGATATCAATGATACGCGCCGTAATATCTTCTGTACTACCATTACCACGCTCAAGCTTTAAACGCTCATCCGGGTGTAATGGAGTTAAATTTTCAAATAATATTTTGCGCTTTGCATTTTCTGGCTTGTCATAATTGATCTTGTCCACTTTGAGCATCGCAAAATAACGCTCGCTATCTTTAGGTGGACGAATTTTGCCTGATACTGTATCACCCGTACGCAAACCAAACCTGCGGATCTGACTAGGAGAAACATAAATATCATCTGGACCTGCTAAGTATGAGCAATCTGCAGAACGTAAAAACCCAAAACCATCTTGCAAAATTTCTAATACACCATCCCCAAGGATGTCTTCACCATTTTTAGCGTGCGCTTTAAGAATTGAAAAGATAATGTCTTGCTTACGTGATCGTGACAAATTATCGATCTTCATATCCGCAGCGATATCAATCAATTCAGCAGCTGATTTTATTTTTAGTTCAGTTAAATTCATAGCATATAGGTCTGTTTATTTTATTAGGTAGTGGGTATTTTTTAGCAAGCTGGTAGAGCATTGCTTACAGTCTAAATAACGCTTATGTATCGTTATTTTTAGAAAGCTCTAGTAAGATTTTGGTAAATTTTTTTAGAAAATTTATGAAAAATTACTAGAAGAATTATCTAGTACGGTCGGTATATTATATTTTTTTATTAATTAATTTTGATAAAAAGAAGGAAACGCGAAAGGCTTATATTTAAATGCTTTGATCAATAAACGCTGTTAGTTGCGATTTTGATAATGCACCCACTTTAGTGGCTTCAGCATTACCGTCTTTGAAAATCATTAATGTTGGAATCCCGCGGATTCCGTACTTTGGTGGTGTATTTGGATTATCGTCAATATTAAGCTTAGTAATTTTAAGCTTCCCTTCATAATCGCCTGCAATTTCATCTAGAAGTGGAGCAATCATTTTGCATGGGCCACACCATTCTGCCCAATAATCAACTAGTACGGGCTGCTCGCTTTTTAAAACTTCTTCCTCAAAACTGTCATCTGTAACGTGACAAATACTTTCACTCACTTAACTAAAACTCCAAATTGATAAAATTAAAATAAAACGTTGTTTTTGAAATCGAACACCTGGATTGGTGTACTAGGGGGTCTAAAAGTAGATAAGTCTATTTTTATGTATTCTTTATACGATTACAAGTAGATTCGCACCTTATGGGATAAATATGGGCAAATTTACCGATAAAAGTGCCAATTTTTTATCTATACAAAGCCAAACTAGGTTGTTTTTTAATCTATTTATTCGTTATACGCCCCTACCAAAATAGAATATTCGTTTGTCTTGGGCAGTGGCTTTATTTCACAAGATTAAGCTATCAATAGCCAAAATGCTTATTCATAATCAATCATACAAGCATTCAAAAAAGACCCATGAAAAAATTATCAGTTTGCATATTAGGCGGTACAGGATTTGTTGGTAATCATTTATGCGCAGAGCTCATTACGCGCGGGCATCACATAAAAGTTTTAACACGACAACGCGAAAGGCATCGAGATTTATTAGTTCTTCCTTCATTAGAGCTCGTTCAAGCTGACATACATAATGAAAATGATTTAAAGCAACAGTTTGAAAATTGTGATGCAGTAATTAGCTTAGTAGGCATCCTTAATGAGAAAGGTCATGATGGAAGTGGATTTCATACTGCACATGTAGAACTAGCTCGCAAAGTAATAAATGCCTGTTCCTCTAATAAAGTTCCTAGACTCCTACACATGAGCGCCTTGAATGCACACCCAGATGAAAAAAGTTTTTATTTGCGAACTAAAGGTGAAGCTGAAAATTATGTGCATACCTTTGCAGCTAATAAAATTTCTGTTACTAGCTTCAGACCTTCAGTAATTTTTGGTGCTGAAGATTCTTTTATCAATCGTTTTGCAGCAATTTTGAAATTTGTTCCAATACTCCCCTTAGCATGTGCAAACACAAAATTTGCTCCAGTGTATGTAGATGATGTTGTACAGATAATGGCTGATGCACTCACCGACAAACAAACTTTTAATCAAAGAATTAATCTTTGTGGGCCTAAGCAATATAGTCTTAAACAGTTAGTAAGATATGTTGCAGATACTAGCAACATGAGTAGAGTAATAATTGGCCTACCTAACTGGGCCTCTAAACTACAGGCCAATATTCTCGAATACGTGCCTGGCAAGCCATTTTCTGTAGATAATTATCTATCACTCCAAAAAGATAGCATCTGTCACGAATCATCACTAAGTGACTATCCATGCATAACTTCCTTAGAATCCGTTGTACCAAGTTATCTGCAAAATAAAGCTAAGTTCAAACAATTTCGAGCAAAGCGCTCAAGCAAATAAATTATTGTTTGCAAATATCAGTAGCTAGTAGTGCTTCACTGCGTTGCTCCTCGGGAAGCTTACCAATTATCTCTACGTAACGATAAAAGCTATCCAAATCATTCGCACATAAAGCAAAGATCCTATGAAATGATGGCACTAATTCGCGATACAGCGAAATTGCTCCAAGCTGCGCATTATTTAATGGGCCAGACATCCACTTAGCGTAGCGTTCGATATGATTATTGTTGCCACTTAGCTTGATAAACTTTCGCCTCATCTCTGCAATTAGGATTTCCTTCTCAACTAGCGTTTTTTCTGCATCAAAGTTTTTCAGATATAGCGTTTCAAACTCATCACGACTGTCTTTAATAAATTTTGAAAAAACAGACTTTTGTAGCAGCCAATCCTTATAACGTTGGATATCTTCAGTACGTTCATGCGCATGCAACCATTCCATCACACCAATCTCCTCAACGGCTGTAGCAAATGCCTCATTGAAGTTTCCATCACCTTTTAGATAAAACTGCTGGTGAGCTAGCTCATGAAAAATATAGGAGGCGGTTACAATTTCACCTCGATCCAACATGCTGCTTAATAGTGGGTCATCAAACCAACCTAAAGTTGAATATGCGGGAACACCGGCTACGTATACATCAAGCCCTTGCTTAGCAAGCTGTTCTGCATACCTACTAGCTTCCGCCTCATCAAAGTACCCTCGATATGGGACACAGCCGACCACCAAAAAACACCATTGCTGAAGTGCTATCGAATATTCCGAAGCCGCAAAAACATTCCATGTCACATAAGGCTTTTCTAGCTGCACATAACTGCGATAACTATCATTTTCAGGTAATTTAAGTCGTTCACTCGCAAAACTACGCAAGCTTTCTGATAACTGTAATTGCTGAATTAATTTCTCGTCACGCGCTGAATCGTTTACGATATCGACAATACGTTCACGCTGCGAAATTAACTTAAGATGTCCTGATATGGACTGATGGTAATACCCTATTGTGCTACATCCAGAGAAACATACTATTAACAGTGCTACTACCGTTACTTGTCTTATGAGCTTGATCATTTTTTCACGTTACCACATCTATATTTTCTGACAATGGAGGTTTATTTAGTCGGTGGTGCAGTACGAGATGAGCTTCTAGAGCTCCCCGTTACCGAGCAGGACTGGGTTGTAGTGGGTGCTAGTCCTGAAGAAATGGAAGCTAAAGGATACAAAGCAGTTGGCAAAGATTTCCCTGTTTTCTTGCATCCGGTTAGTAAAGAAGAATATGCCCTTGCCCGCACCGAAAGAAAAAAAGGGCGTGGCTACAAAGGCTTTGAGATTCATACATCTCCTGAAGTGAGCTTAGAAGAAGACTTATACCGACGTGACTTAACCATTAACGCAATCGCTAAAAGTGAAAACGGGACAATCATTGATCCATATGGAGGCGTGCAAGATATAGAGAACAGGGTTCTACGTCATGTCTCTAGCGCATACGCAGAAGATCCTTTGCGAGTTTTACGCACGGCAAGATTCGCTGCAAAACTCCACCCTCTGGGTTTTACGCTAGATCATGAAACTTTACTATTAATGCGCCACATAGTTACTACGCGTGAGTTAAAAGACCTACCATTGGAACGTGTCTGGTTAGAAACAAGCAAAGCCTTGCAAACAGATACTCCTGGTGAATATTTTGAAGTGCTGAAAAAGAGCAATGCGTTAGCGCAGATATTTCCAAACTTCTACTATCAATTCACTGACACAAAAAGTAGCAAACTTGGACTAAGCGCTTTAAATATCATCGCTGCAAAACATAATGACGCTGATATTCGTTTCGCAAGCTTTATCGGCGGACTATTTTTCAATGAGCCTAAAGATGAATTTGATAAAATATTAAAAATTATTGAAGTTTTCCCACTCTCAAATGCGTGCAAAAAATTATTAACGCTAACTGTTACCATGCAACATGCTTGCCATAACTCATTTGAATTAAAAGAAGATGAACTGCTTCAGTTACTAAAGAGGCTAGATTCTAAAAGAAACCGAGAACGGTTTTATATTTTACTAGAAATTTGTGAAGCTATTTATAGCTCTGCAAACAAAGATCAAACTTACAAACAATGTGCATGGTTAAAAAAAGCGGCTGCAGAAATTGAAAACGTAAGCATAGATACTTGGATTCGAGAAAAAGTCAGCGGAGAAGAGTTCGCCGAAAACATTAAGCAAGCACAATTAGCGTTATTAAAAAACCTAATAAATGATCGAGAATAAATTTTTTACAAATAAAAGAACAACAACAAGCCACCCAGCGCGATGCGGTATATGACAAATGGCATCATGCCTATTTTACTTACAAATTTAATAAACCAGTGAATACATAAAAAAGCAACGATTGCAGAACATAGAATCACGCCCAACGTAAGCCCCCAGTTTATAATTACTTCGTGCTGCCTAGATTTATAAATGCCATACAAAGACGCAGCTAAAATAGTGGGGATAGCTAACAAAAATGAAAAACGTGCCGCTTCAACACGTGTAAGATCTAGCCACATACCTGCCGTCATCGTCACGCCAGATCGAGAAGCGCCTGGTATTAACGCAAAAGCCTGTGCGACACCTATCAACAAAGCATCTTTTACATTGAGATCTTTATTAGTACGAGATTGTTTACCGCTTTTATCTGCATGCCAAAGCAATAAACCAAATACAATAGATGCAAATCCAATCACTACCGCATTGCGTATATGTGGCAACAAGTAAGATTGCACAA
>JBGCDX010000007.1:0-16718 GCA_045105815.1 Gammaproteobacteria bacterium | reverse complement strand
AGAAAAAAAGATATTAAATAGGAAGCGTGAATATAATCGTCAACAAGATGAACTAAGAGAAGACTTTAATATTCGTCGAAACGAAGAATTGGGAAAATTGCAAAAGAAAGTGCATGAGGTAATAGTAATTGTATCTAAATCGGAAAGTTATGATTTGGTAGTGACTCAACCTGTACTTTATGCGAGTGAAAAGATAGATTTAACAGCTCGTGTATTACAAGAAATGCAATCACCACAATAAAGATAGCTAGACGTAAATTCTATACTTCGATATCTATATCATCTTTATTTTTTCATAAATATAGCTACTGGATATAGTAGATAGATAAAACTTAATTTATAAAAAGTTTAACAACAACGCTTAATAATAGTATGTCTAATAAAGTTGAGATGAGTATTCATGATATTTTAAAATATCTTCCTCATCGGTATCCATTTTTGCTTGTCGATCGCGTACTTAAGTGCGAAGTTGGGCAGTCTGTTTTGGCTATTAAAAATGTTAGTTTCAATGAACCTTTTTTTCAAGGGCATTTTCCAGGTGCACCGGTTATGCCAGGTGTTTTAATTCTTGAGGCATTGGCCCAAGCGTCGGGTTTGCTTGCACTTAGTAATCCAGATTGGCGGCCAAATGACGAGAGTTTATATTTGTTTGTTGGTATTGATAAAGCTCGATTTAAGAGACAGGTTGGTCCAGGCGATCAACTTGCTCTAGATGTTAGGCTTAAAAGGCATAAACGAGGATATGGGGTATTTGAGGCCATTGCATCAGTTGAGGGCGAGGTAGCAGCAAGTGCAGAATTAATGTGTGTCTTTAAGGAAGTCGAGACGAGCTAACGCTGCTCATTCCTCAGATGTCATCTATGAAGATGAAAAAAACTGAAAATATACATCCCACAGCGATTATTGATTCAAGTGCTGAAATAGATACTGATGTATCAATTGGTGCTTATTCTATTGTCGGGCCTGATGTCAAAATTGGTAAAAAGACTACAATTGGCCCGCATGTTGTGCTCAGTGGGCCAACAACTATTGGTTCTGGTAATCGTATTTTTCAATTTTCTTCTATCGGCGAGATACCTCAAGATAAAAAATTTCAAGGTGAAAGCAGTGAATTAATCATCGGTGATAATAATACGATTCGAGAATATGTAACAATCAATCGTGGCACTGAGCAAGACCAAGGTTATACAAAAATTGGTGATCGCAATTGGATAATGGCCTATGTACATATTGCGCATGATTGTACTGTTGAAAATGATGCTACCTTTGCAAATGGAACGACCTTGGCGGGCCATGTAACCGTTGAAGATTATGCGATTCTCGGTGGATTTACTTTGGTGCATCAATTTTGTCGTGTTGGTGCGTATTCATTTTGTGCAATGGGGACAGCATTGAATCGAGATCTACCTCCTTATGTCATGGCTTCAGGAAATTATGCGAGCACCCATGGTTTAAATAAAGAAGGTTTGAGACGCCGAGGGTTTTCGGAGGAGTGTATTGCTGCTTTGCATAAGTCATATAAGTTACTAGTGCGCAGTAAGCATTCAAGAGATGAAAATTTATCTGAAGTGAAACTTCTTGCGGATCAATTTCCAGAGGTGGAGCGATTTATGAATTTTGTAACCGATAGTGAGCGCGGTATAGTGCAATAATCAATTACTCTGTCGTATGAACTTTGCTGCCAAATATGCTGTGGTTGCAGAACCATCTTTTTCGCCAAGATCCTCCCTTATCTCCCGCATATTTTTTTTCATTTCTGATACATATGCTTTATCTGTTAATAACTTTAGTAATTCAGATGATATGTTTTTGGTTGTGGCGTTGTCCTGTATGAATTCTCGGGATATTTCTTTTTTTGCTATAACATTTGCAATTCCTGCGTAAGTAAACTTAACAATCCTTTTAAAGATTCGATACGTTGTAGGCGAGACTTTATATACGATTAGCATCGGTACTTGCATGAGCGTTATTTGTAAAGTGACTGTGCCTGATGCTGCTGCAATAACATCACAGGCATTAATTACGTTATAGATATTCTCTGAAGTTGTGGATACTTCTATGCCTGATTCAGAAATGTATTTATTTATTAACGAGTCAGGGAGCGTTGCGGCTATTGGGGTTATGAATTGAATATCTTGCCTTTGCTGAAATAGGTCGTTACCAGCACTTAATAATACAGGATAATTTTTTTCAATTTCACTTATACGACTGCCAGGAAATAAGCCGATCAATTTCTTGTTTGGGTCTAGTTTGTTTGACGTAAGAAAATCAGCCTTATCTATTGTGGCTTTTGCTTCTTTGATCAATGGATGCCCTACATATTCAACAGGTACTCCTGCATCAAGATAGAATTTTTCTTCGAAAGGAAATACGACAGCCATCATGTCTACATATTTCTGAATTTGTTTTATTCTACTTTTACGCCAAGCCCATATTTGCGGGCTTATATAGTATAAAACTTTAATGCCATACTGTTTTGAAACTTTAGCGAGCGGTAGGTTGAAATCTGGTGAGTCGATTAAAATTAGTAGGTCGGGTTTTTTTGACTTTAAAGCATTTTTAGTTTTTTTAAGTAGTCTTCTAAGTCGAGGATAATGCCTAAGTACTTCAACCAGGCCTACTACGGAAAGCTCAGATACATTGGTGAGAATTTCTACACCTTCTCGTCGCATATTTGTGCCACCGACGCCATAATATTTAATCCCAGGTAATATTTTTTTTATTTCGCTAACAACGTGTGCGCCATGTATATCACCTGAAGCCTCACCAGTTACGATCATTACACTTGCTGAGCTGTTGCTTGAATTTTTATTAGGCACTTTTTACTGTACTGACAACTTTTTCGATCTGCTGATTAGACATTTCAGGAAACATGGGTAGAGAAATGCATTTAGAACATATTGATAAAGTGTTTGTAAGGCGTTCTGAACGACAGATGTTTTTAAACGCTAGTTGCTCAGAAAGCGGTATGGAGTAATACACTGCATGACCTATGTTTTCTTTGGTTAGTTGCTCGGATATTTTGTCACGGTTTTCGCTCAGTAGTGTGTATTGATGAAAAACATGAGATCCATTATTTTTAAATGATGGGGTGATGATTGTAGGTGATGATAATAATTCATTATAGCGTTCTGCTACTGAGATACGGTTTTTGTTAAATTCATCTATGTGTTTCAATTTAATTCTTAGGATGGCAGCCTGTAATTCGTCAAGACGACTATTCCAACCAATAATCTCATGTTGATTGCGTATTTTGCTGCCATGGCTTTTAAGTAACATAAATTGTTCTGCAGTATCGTCACAGTTGGTGGTAAAAAGACCACCGTCACCATAGCAACCTAAATTCTTGCTGGGGAAAAAGCTAAAGCAACCAGCATTACCAATAGACCCAGTTTGTTGATTGTTCTGTTTGGCACCAAATGATTGCGCACAATCTTCGATAATTTTCAAATTATTATTTTCAGCAATTCTGACAATCTCTCTCATATCAGAAACTTGGCCGAAGATATGTACTGGTAAAATTGCTTTGGTTTTACCGGTGATGGCGGTCTCGATAGCTTGAGCAGAGATATTGTAAGTATCAGGTTCAATATCTACGAATACAGGGATAGCGCCTACATAACATATTGCTTCAACGGTAGCAGCGAAGCTGAAAGGTGTAGTAATGACTTCGTCACCTTTTTTTATACCGCAAGCACGCAATGCTAAATGCAAAGCATCAGTTCCTGAGTTGCATGATATTGCATGTTTAACATCTAGATATTTTGCTGCTTCAGATTCAAACTGCTTTACGTTAGGCCCCATAATAAAATGAGTGTTCTGCAATACATCTGCAACCGCAGTATCTATATCGTTTTTTAATGCTGCGTATTGCAGTTTTAAGTCAAGCATTGGGATCATAGGTGTTTTTCAGTTTATATATCTTGAATATGTAATTTTATAGTAATAATTTTAAAATTAAGTTAAAAGTTCACTGATTTGAATAGCCGTTAATAGTGCTTGTTTAGCGTCTTGCCCCGTTACTTTTGGTGTCGAATTGGTTTCAATGCATGTTAGGAAATGATCAATTTCTGCCATTAATGCATCAGATTTATCGAAATTATCTTTTTGTATATCAATATTAGGTACACCTGGGTACATTTCGCCATTCCCTCTCTTATAAGTGGCTAGCTCTCGGTTTTGAAAATCAACAGATAAATATGCATCATTCTTAAAGATACGCATTTTTCGATCTGTTTTATTGCTTACACGGCTTGCAGTTACATTTGCGACACAGCCATTTTTGAAAACTATTCTAGCATTAGCAATATCAAAGTCGTTTGATAATACGGGTGTGCCGCTAGCATCTATTTTTTCAACTTCAGAATTCACTAGATCTAAAATGATATCAATATCATGAATCATCAGGTCGAGTATAACGCTTACTTCGGTACCTCTAGGGTTATAAGGCGCGAGTCGATGGGATTCGATAAATCGTATATCAGAAATCTCATTTTCCATGGCTAGGATAGCGGGGTTGAATCTTTCTAGGTGGCCTACCTGTAGAATACAATTATTTGAATTGGCTAATGCAATCAGCTCGTCTGCCTGGTCCACAGTGGTAGTGATAGGTTTTTCAACTAATACATGAGTGCTGTGCTTTAAAAAGTCAGCAGTTACCTGATAGTGTAAATCTGTAGGAACCACAATACTTACTGCATCTACCTCACCTAAGATGTCGTGGTAATCGGTGTATGCTTTACAGCCTACTTCAGAGGCTACTTTCTGAGCACTTTCAAAATCTGTATCAACTACGCCAAGTAACCTGCTGTTTTTTAATTCGGAATATTTTTGTGCATGAAATCTGCCTAAATATCCAACACCTATGACGGCTGTTCGTATCTCTGACACTGGTTTTTAGGTATCCTTTTAAGTAAGCGCGCAGTATACGAAGTTTACGTATCTAGGTGTAACGTTCGTCCTATAGAGCTGGTTAATATTTAGCCGCTCATCCATCAAGAATTGAGTAGTAAAATATTTAAATGTCTATCATGAATACTGAATCGGGGCTTGTTGCAGGTATTGATGAAGCGGGCCGTGGTCCGTTAGCGGGGCCTGTGGTTGCGGGAAGTGTAATTTTAGATCCAGAAATTAAAATTGATGGTTTGGCAGATTCTAAAAAACTCACTGCAAAGAAGCGAAATCTTTTGTTCGATGAAATTAAATCTAAAGCCCGAGCTTGGGGGCTTGGTTATGCTACGGCAGATGAAATTGATGAAATAAATATTCATCAGGCGACATTGCTAGCAATGCAACGGGCGTATTTTGCGATGCAAGATGAAGCAACCCATGTATTTGTGGATGGTCTGTATTGTCCTGCGTTACAGGTCTCTTGTACTGCGATTGTAAAAGGTGATCAATTGGTAGCAGAAATAAGTGCAGCATCAATACTGGCAAAAGTGACTCGTGATATTGAAATGGAAGCGCACCACAGAGATTTGCCACAATATGGATTCGATCAGCATAAAGGTTATCCTACTGTGAAGCATATAGCTGCGTTACAAGAATATGGCCCATGTAAATTGCATCGTAAAAGTTATAAGCCTGTGAAAGATGCAATGGCCGCATTCAATAGAATATAAATTTATTAAGTAATTACTTATGCCTGAGTTTGTACATTTGCATTTGCACACAGAGTATTCACTTGTTGATAGCATTGTGCGTGTGCCTAAGCTTATGGAGCAGCTTAACAATTCAGGCATGTCTTCAGTTGCATTAACAGACTTCAATAATTTATTCGCACTAGTAAAGTTCTACCAGAAGGCGCTAAAGAATGGAATTAAACCTATTATTGGTGTTGAGGCTCAGATATCTGGTCTTACAGTTAAAGACCCAAATTCGCGAGTAGTTTTTTTATGTAAAAACAATGATGGTTATCAAGAGCTTACTAGGCTTGTAACGCGAGCTTACTTGGAGGGTCAAAGAGGAAGTGGTCCAACTCTTGAGCGGGATTGGTTGATTGATGCTGGTAAGAACCTAATAGTGATTTCAGGTGGTCGCGATGGTGATGTCGGACGTGCAATTATTTCAGGGAATAAAAAATTAGCAGTAGAGTATGCATCGTTCTGGAAAAAACATTTTAAAGATAATTACTACATCGAATTACAACGCACTGGTAGAGAGGAAGAGGATATATATAACCAACAGGCTGTTAAGCTTGCAGCCAAATATTCATTGCCCGTTGTAGCAACAAATGATGTTCGTTTTTTAGAGCAGGGTGAGTTTGATGCCCATGAAGTGAGAGTATGCATTCATACTAGTAGAGTAATAAATGATCCGCGGCGACCACAATTATATTCACCACAACAATATCTTCGCAGCAGTGAAGAGATGGTTGAGTTATTTAAAGACATTCCAGAGGCCATTACTAACTCAGTTGAGATTGCGAAGCGCTGTAATGTGACATTATCTTTTGGCGAGAATGTTTTGCCAGAATTCCCAATTCCTGAGACGCATACACCACCGGAATATATGCGTCAGCAATCAGAAGAAGGTTTGGAAAAACGCCTGCAAAAATTAAAAATTAATGATTCTGAAACAAAGCAAAATTATCAGGATCGCTTGGATATTGAATTAGATGTAATAAATACCATGGGTTATGCAGGGTATTTTCTCATCGTTGCAGATTTTACTAGTTGGGCTAAAGCTAATGAAGTACCAGTAGGTCCGGGGCGTGGCTCGGGTGCAGGTTCATTGGTTGCTTATGTGCTGGGTATTACGGATGTAGATCCACTTAAATATGATTTGCTATTTGAGCGTTTCTTAAATCCAGAGCGTGTATCAATGCCTGACTTTGATATTGATTTTTGTATGGATAATCGAGATCGCGTTATTGATTATGTAGCAGAGCGTTACGGTCGTACTCGAGTAAGTCAAATTATTACCTACGGTACAATGGCAGCGCGTGCGGTTGTGCGAGATGTCGGCAGGGTGTTGGGTCATCCTTATGGATTTGTTGATCGTATTGCCAAACTTATTCCATTTGAAGTGGGTATGACCTTGGATAAGGCGTTGAAAGCAGAGCCCACGTTGAAGGATCAATATAACAACGAAGAAGACGTGCGTAGCGTATTCGATATGGCATTGATGCTAGAAGGTATTGCGCGTAATGCGGGGAAACATGCCGGCGGTGTTGTGATTGCGCCTACGGAGCTTACGGCATTTACTCCACTATACTGTGAGCCAGGTGGGACTAATGTTGTTACCCAGTTAGATAAAGACGATGTTGAAGCGATGGGTCTTGTTAAGTTTGACTTTCTAGGTTTAAGAACGCTTACAATCATCGATAATACTGTCCAATTAGTAAATAAAAAGCAGAAACTTCTTGATCGGCCGCTTATTGAAATAGAAGACTTACAGCTTGATGATTCTGCGACCTATGAAACTTTAAAGCGCCAACAAACCACGGCTGTGTTTCAGTTAGAGTCGAGTGGTATTAAAGATATTATTAAACGACTCCAACCCGATACATTTGGTGAAATTGTTGCACTCGTCGCTCTTTATCGGCCTGGGCCACTGCAATCTGGAATGGTCGATGACTTCATTCTTCGAAAGCACGGCGCACGTGTAGATTATTTCCATCCTGATATTGAGCACATATTAAAAGAAACCTACGGTGTTATCCTCTATCAAGAGCAGGTAATGCAAATTGCACAAATATTGGCAGGTTATACACTCGGTGGGGCAGACTTATTGCGCCGTGCTATGGGTAAGAAAAAACCTGAAGAGATGGAGAAGCAGCGAGAAATTTTTGAAAGTGGTGCAGTAGAACGTGGTGTAGACCTAAAGCTGGCTACTCATATATTTGATTTGATGGAAAAATTTGCAGGCTACGGATTTAATAAGTCGCACTCCGTTGCTTATGCGTTGTTAGCATATCAAACCGCTTGGTTGAAAACGCACTTTCCTGCTGAATTCATGTCGTCTGTCATGTCATCTGATTTAGACAACACCGATAAGGTTGTAATACTTATTGATGAATGTCGTGGTATGAATATCAAGGTGCTCTCACCAAATATTAATAGTTCAAATTATAACTTCACTGTGCCAGAAGATAATATTATCTTGTATGGGTTGGGTGCTTTAAAAGGAGTTGGTGAGGCGGCTGTAGAAGAAATGGTAGTGGAGCGCGAAGAAAATGGAGAATACCAAGATTTAGATGATTTCTGTTTGCGTCTTGGATCGCAAAAAGTCAATCGTCGTTGTATCGAAGCATTGATACGTGCAGGGGCTATGGATTGTTTCGGTTATACACGTGCGAGTTTATTTCAGCATATGGATAAATCTTTACGTTTTGCTGAACAACGACATCGTGACGATGATGCAGGCCAAAATGATATGTTTGGTCATGCAGAAGTGAGTATGAAAAGCAGTAAGGTGCAAGAAATACCTGAATGGGAAGAAGAAAAAAAATTACTTGGTGAACGTGAGACGCTTGGTCTGTATCTAACAGGTCATCCAATTACTCGTTATCGTGATGAGCTAGATAAAATTACCAGCAAGAATATTAAAGAATTACTTGCTACGGGTAATGATTTAGGTCCTCAAAAATCTTGGCAGGCGCGCGATGAATCAAAAACGATATTAGTTGCAGGTCTGTTGGATCAGATACGTTTACGTAATAGTCCAAAAGGACGAATTGCTTTTTTAAGTTTAGATGATAATACAGGGCGAATGGATATTGCAGTGTTTGCTCAGGATTATGCTAAGTTTGATCATGTGTTGATTAAGGATGCTATTTTAATAATTAAAGGCAGCCTTGGTTGGGACGAATATACAGGGCGAGTACGAGTGCGTGCAGACCATATCTGGAGTTTTGATGATTATTTGAAGCAATTTGGTGCTATGTTGAATATAAGGATCAAGTCTGAAGGTGACTCGTTAAGTTGGGTGCAAGATTTGCAGCAATTATTGTCGCCTTTTAAAGATGGTAATTGCTCGATTATGGTGGAATATCAAAATGATTCTGTTGAGACCAAGCTTAAATTTGGGGATGATTGGAATATATCCTTGGATGAAAAACTTTTACAGCGCCTGAGTAAAGTAACTGAGGTGCTCAATACAAGCGTCGTATACAAGAAACAGAGTATTAATGCATAATTGCCGGTATCTTGATAAAAGTAGACTAGAATGAATCCAGACTATCTCGAATTTGAACAACCCATTGCTGAGCTAGAAGCTAAAATAGAAGAGCTTCGATTGGTAGAAAGTGACAATGAGTTTAATCTCAATGAAGAAATTACTAAGCTGCAAGCGAAGTCTAAGGGCTTAATTGAATCTATTTTTTCTAAATTATCTCCCTGGCAAGTTGCACAGTTAGCCCGGCATCCTAAGCGGCCTTACACGTTAGATTATGTTGAAAGGCTGTTTACTGATTTTTCTGAATTGCATGGTGATCGAATGTATGCAGATGACGCGGCAGTGGTGTCAGGAGTTGCAAAGTTTGATGGTCAGTCGGTAGCTATAATCGGACACCAGAAAGGCCGCAATACTAACGAGAATATAAAACGTAATTTTGGAATGCCACGTCCAGAAGGATACCGTAAGGCGCTACGCATCATGGAGATGGCCGAGCGTTTCAAAATGCCGGTATTTACATTTATTGATACACCTGGAGCGTATCCAGGAATTGGCGCAGAAGAGCGAGGTCAAAGCCAAGCTATTGCATTGAATTTACAAAGAATGTCGTCGTTGCGCGTACCAATCATTTGTACGGTAATTGGTGAAGGAGGTTCAGGGGGTGCGCTAGCAATTGGAGTGGGCGATTATTTGGCGATGCTTAGTTACAGCACATATTCTGTTATATCTCCAGAAGGCTGTGCGTCTATTTTATGGAAGGATGCTGGTAGAGCTGAAGAAGCAGCGATTGCGCTGGGTATAACAGCTCCACGCTTGTTAGAGTTAGGTTTGATTGATGAGATTATTGAAGAACCTCTAGGAGGCTCACATCGAGATGTGGAGAGCACGTGTGAAAGCGTAAAAGCGTCATTGGCAGCTACTTTAGATCGGTTGAGGGCGCTTACTACGGAGCAGTTGTTGGAGAACAGATTTAATCGACTTACACAATATGGGGAATTCAAAGAATCTAACTAAGAGATTTTTAAAGGCTGTGTAGTAACTTAAATTACCAATGTCTCTTTCTATTTCACAACTGCAGCGTTTTTTCTCAAAGCACACTAAGTTTGATAAATTTTATGTCGCCTATAGTGGTGGTTTAGACTCAACTGTTTTGCTGCATATGATGCATGCAGCAAAACTCCCAATACAAGCAGTGCATGTAAATCATCACTTGCAAAATGATTGCGATCATTGGCAGCTACTGTGTGAAAAGTTTTGTAGCAGTTTTTCGATACCGTTAATAGTTCAGCATGCTCAGATCACTAAGCAAGCGCAAAGTAGTCTTGAGGAACTTGCAAGACATGCAAGGTACGCATTGTTAGAAGAGATGTTAGAGGAAAAATCTGCGATCGTCACAGCACATCATCAAGATGATTTGGCGGAAACTGTTTTGTTGCAGTTGTTGCGTGGAGCGGGGCCTGCAGGGCTTGCAGCAATGCCAGAATGTAAAAAATTATCCACTGGAATTCATCTTCGGCCACTTCTGGCTTATTCGCGCGATGATTTATTAGAGTATGCAAGGGACCAAAATTTACAGTGGGTGGATGATCCATCAAACCAATGTAATGACTTCGATCGAAACTATCTACGTAATGAAGTTATGCCAATTCTACTTAAACGTTGGTCGTCAGCTCAACAAACTTTATCTAGATCTGCAGCACTGCAGGCTGATACGCTAAAATGTTTGCAAGAACTTGCAGAGATAGATATTCATGCAGCTAAGACAGATGAATTCTGCAAATTAAAAGTTTCTCCTTTACAAGAACTTAATCATGAACGGCTTAATAATGCACTGCGCTTCTGGATTACGTCGAATAATATGCGTGTCCCTAGCAAGAAAATATTAAAACAGATTGTTACAGATATTGTGTTGAAAAAAGATATTGAAACTTCTCCACTGCAGTCTTGGAAAGAGGGTGAGGTGCGTCGTTTTCGTAATCATTTATATCTAATGCGTCCATTAGCGGCGCATGATGCGAGTCAAATTATTCGTTGGAAAATTGATCAGCCATTATTTATAGAATCTCTGGGTAGGACGCTACTACCCGAGGAGCTAAAAAACGCTGGTGTTGCTATTCCCGATGGGGTTAATGAGTTGACCATTAGATTTCGAGAGGGCGGTGAGCGTCTAAAGCCATTTGGAAGTAATCAGCATAGGTCATTGAAAAACCTTCTACATGAAGCGGAAATTCCACCATGGGAAAGGTCACGTATTCCTTTGCTCTATCACCATGATCAACTCATATCCGTATTGGATTTCTGGAATACGAGGCATGATTGTGAAACCCAATCTTAGCTGTGAAACCTATTTTATCTAATCTATAGATTGTGGTTAAGCGCTTCATTTGATACGCTTTTCTCCCGTCTTGAACACATTCTCACCACAACTGAAAGCACTATACGGTAGCCTGTTTATCCTAGTGCGTGCGAGGTATAGATGACACGTTATGTTTTTATCACTGGTGGTGTAGTTTCATCTCTAGGTAAAGGAATTGCCTCAGCTTCATTGGGTGCCATTCTAGAAGCGCGAGGCTTGAAGATTAGTCTGATGAAGCTTGATCCTTATATTAATGTTGATCCTGGAACTATGAGTCCGTTTCAGCATGGTGAAGTTTATGTGACCGCCGATGGTGCAGAAACTGATTTAGACTTAGGTCATTACGAACGCTTTGTGCGTTTTCGCTCCAGTAAAAGTAATAACTTTACAGCTGGGCAAATTTACGAAAATGTAATTCGTAAAGAACGCCGAGGTGATTACTTAGGTGGTACGGTCCAAGTTATCCCACACATTACTGATGAAATTAAAAAATCTGTAGAGCGCGGAGCTCAAGGTGCAGACGTTGCCTTAGTTGAAATAGGTGGCACGGTAGGTGACATAGAATCTTTGCCGTTTCTAGAGGCTATACGTCAATTAGGTGTTGAGCTGGGGCGTGAAAATACAATATTCATTCATTTAACATTAGTGCCATATATTCAAGCGGCTGGAGAAATGAAAACTAAGCCGACTCAGCACTCAGTAAAAGAATTACGCTCGATTGGTATACAGCCCGATATTTTATTGTGTCGTTCTGATCGCCCATTGCCTGATGGCGAACGTAAAAAAATTGCATTGTTCACTAATGTAGAAGAGCGGGCAGTAATCTCTTGTGTGGATGTAAGCACGATATATAAACTTCCACTTTGGTTGCATGCGCAAGGATTAGACACCATTGTAGTGGATAAATTTCAACTTCAGTTGCCTGTGGCTGATCTAAAGGATTGGAAAGATGTTGTGCATGCTATCGAATTTCCCGAGGCGGAAATTACCGTTGGCATGGTTGGAAAGTATGTTGATCTAACTGAATCTTATAAGTCATTAAATGAAGCGCTTACGCATGCGGGAATACAAACGCATACCAAAGTTAATATTCAATACATTGATTCTGAAAGTATCGAGTCTAGCGGTGTTGGTGTATTAGAAGATTTGGATGCGATACTCGTGCCAGGCGGGTTTGGTGATCGTGGTATTGAAGGAAAAATCGCTGCATCACGTTATGCGCGCGAAAAGAAGATTCCATATTTGGGTATTTGTTTAGGTATGCAAGTTGCTGTGATTGACTATGCTAGGCATGTTGTTGGATTGAGCGATGCACATAGTACTGAATTTGTTCAAGGCACAAAGAACCCTGTAATTGCCCTGATAACTGAATGGCAAGATCGTGATGGTGGGGTTGAACGCCGTAACCAGTCTTCAGATTTGGGCGGTACAATGCGTCTTGGTGAGCAGGAATGTAAGTTACAACCTGGTTCCTTGGTGCATCAAATGTATGGCAAAGATATGATAGCTGAACGTCATCGGCATCGTTATGAATTTAACAATACATTCATGGCAACGCTGCAAAATGCTGGCTTATCTTTTACAGGAACGTCTAGCGATGAGTCCTTGATGGAAGTGGTAGAGATTAAAGATCATCCTTGGTTTATTGGTTGTCAATTCCATCCCGAATTTACTTCTACCCCACGCTCCGGACATCCGTTGTTCTCAGGGTTTGTGCAAGCTGCACGATCACATCGCGACACACAATTAAGGCCAAATAGTTACCAGACAGAGACTAATACGGCGGCCTCACCAGATCTAGTTTCGCAAGCTGAAAACCAAAAGAATTAATTTAATGAAACTTTGTGAATTTGAAGTAGGGCTTCAGCAGCCCTTTTTTTTGATTGCAGGGCCATGTGTTATTGAAAGTCTTGAGTTAGCGCGTGAGACAGCAGGTCAGCTGCAAGAAATTACTCAACAACTGCAAATACCATTTATTTATAAATCATCTTTTGATAAAGCAAATCGTTCATCAATAGACAGTTTTAGAGGCTTGGGTATTGATAAGGGTTTGCAAATTCTTTCGCAAATTAAAAAAGAATTTAACCTTCCGGTGCTTACTGACATTCATGAAGATACACCGATGCAAGAAGTCGCTGATGTGGTGGATGTATTTCAAACGCCCGCATTTTTGTGTCGTCAAACTAATTTTATTCAGCGTGTGGCGGCATGTAATATCCCAGTAAATATTAAAAAAGGACAGTTTTTATCGCCAGGTGAAATGAAGCATGTCGTAGCAAAGGCAAAAGCGCAAGGTAATGAGAATATAATGGTATGTGAACGTGGCGCATCGTTTGGTTATAACAACTTGGTTTCGGATATGCGTTCCTTAGCTATTATGAGAGATACAGACTGTCCAGTGGTATTTGATGCAACACATTCAGTACAATTGCCAGGCGGTAATGATGGAACCTCGGGAGGTCAACGTGAATTTGTGCCGGTATTAGCAAGAGCAGCTATAGCGAGTGGCGTATCAGGACTGTTTATGGAAACTCATCCCAACCCTGAAGCTGCAAAAAGTGACGGACCAAATTCATGGCCACTTAAAAAAATTAAAGCACTATTGGAGCAATTAAAAGAGATTGATTACGTGGTTAAAAAGTCAGGTTTCATAGAGCAAGACTTGGTTTAGCGGGTTTGGTAATGGTAGTAAAATTTAATAGATATATTAGGGAAATTAGGGAAACAGAATGTCAAATATAAAAACAATTCATGCGCGAGAAATTGTTGACTCACGTGGCAACCCAACGCTTGAAGCAGATGTAATTCTTGAATCAGGCCAGATGGGTAGGGCTGCAGTGCCATCAGGCGCTTCCACAGGCTCTTTAGAAGCGGTCGAATTAAGAGATGGGGACAAGGCTCGTTATCTTGGCAAGGGTGTGTTGAATGCTGTAAGCAATGTAAATACCGAAATCCAAAAAGCACTTTTAGGTATGGATTGTTTCCAACAACAAGGAATTGATCAAGCTATGCTGGATTTAGATGGCACTAATAACAAAGGTCGTTTAGGTGCGAATGCGTTGTTATCAGTTTCATTAGCGGTAGCTCAAGCAGCAGCAAAAGAAAAGCAAATACCTTTGTATAAATATTTGCATCAAGGCGACGATTTCATTATGCCCGTGCCGATGATGAATATTATTAATGGCGGTGAGCACGCTGATAATAGTGTTGATATGCAAGAGTTCATGATCGTACCTACGGGCGCATCTTCTATACGTGATGCAATTCGTTACGGGGCTGAAGTTTTTCATGCGTTAAAGGGTGTGTTAAGTAAAAAAGGTTTAAATACTGCAGTAGGTGATGAAGGTGGTTTTGCTCCTGATTTTAAATCCAACAATGAGGCTATCGAAACTATTCTTCAAGCTATTGAGATTGCGGGTTTTAAGGTGGGCGAAGATATGCATTTAGGCTTAGATGTAGCAAGCACTGAATTTTATGAGAATGGTAAATATGAATTACATTCAGAAAGTAAGTCATATAATTCTGAGCAATTTGTTGATTATTTGGTGGATTGGGTAAACCAATACCCAATTATTACCGTTGAAGATGGACTTGCAGAGGACGATTGGGATGGTTGGAAGGTGCTCACAGAAAAGGTAGGTAAAAAAGTTCAGTTAGTTGGTGATGATTTATTTGTTACGAATACAGAAATACTTCAAAAAGGTATTGATCGTGGAGTAGCGAATTCTATTTTGATTAAAGTAAATCAAATTGGCACGCTTAGTGAAACCTTGGCGGCCATTAACATGGCACATGCTGCAAATTATACTGCAGTTGTTTCTCATCGTTCCGGTGAAACAGAAGATGTAACCATTGCAGATCTAGCAGTAGCTACTGGAGCGGGGCAAATTAAAACTGGTTCGCTCTCACGATCCGATCGAGTAGCAAAATACAATCAACTTATTCGTATAGAAGAAGAGCTTGGTTCAGCTGCGAAATATCCAGGCGTTAAGGCTTATAAATTTTAAAATTATGATTATATTTTGAAAGCTATAATCATCATAATGAGTATTTTGTTGCTATTGTTGCAGATTAAGCTTTGGTTTGGTGATGCAAGTGTTCGTGATGTTTTGTATCTAAAGCAAAGCGTTAAAGAACAACAGGTTAAAAATGATCAGGTAAAACAACGCAATGCTGTATTAGCTGCTGAAGTAGAAGATCTAAAAACAGGTCTTGAAGCGATAGAGGAGCGCGCAAGAAGTGAGCTGGGAATGATTAAAAAAGATGAAACCTTTATTCATATTGTAGAAGGTGAATCTGAAGAGTTGCACAGTAAACAATGACAGTAATCGCACTGTAGTGGCAGCAATGCAATATTGGGTGATTGTGCCAGCTGCAGGTACAAGCCAGCGAATGGCGACTAGTGTTCCTAAGCAGTATTTGCCTTTAAGTGGCTCGACTGTAATTGAGGCTTCCTTACGCAATTTTTTAAAGCACCCTAACGTTTTAGGTGTAGTGGTTGCGCTGCATAAAGACGATAGCAATTGGGAAAATTTAGCAATTAATAGTGATAGTAAAATCCACACTGTCCTGGGTGGGGAGTCGCGAAGTGCATCTGTGCTAAATGCTATTCGTTATCTAAAGAATACTCCTGCTGAAGATCAAGATTTTGTGATTGTTCATGATGCAGCAAGACCATGTTTACGTTACACAGATTTAGAATTATTGATGCAGCAGCTTGAAAATGATGATGTAGGTGGAATACTTGCCGCACCCGTTATTGATACATTGAAAGTGATTGAGAAACAGGACAAGTCACTGAGTACAATTGTTAAAACATTGGATCGAGAGAGTATATGGCGAGCACTCACTCCACAAATGTTTCGATTAGATGTGTTAAGTCGTGCTTTGGAATATTGTGTAAAGCAAAATATTGATATTACTGACGAAGCATCAGCTATAGAGCAGTTAGGTTTGCGAGTTAAATTAGTTAAAGGTCAAAGCGATAATATAAAAATCACACATACAGAAGATATAGAGCTTGCTGCTGGAGTTCTTAAGAAAATTAATCACGAAAATTAATCATTAAGTACAATTTTATGTCAGTAAGAATAGGTTTCGGTTATGACTCGCATCGATTTAAAGATGGTGATTATATTGTTGTGGGTGGAGAAAAAATAAATTTTGATAAAGGTTTAGATGCGCATTCTGATGGTGATGTTCTATTGCATGCCTTATGTGATGCGTTGTTGGGTGCAGCAGCAAT
>JBGCDX010000006.1:0-2567 GCA_045105815.1 Gammaproteobacteria bacterium | reverse complement strand
TTGGCATATGTTCCGATGACTGCAGATCGTGTCACCGGCATTGTGTCACGCGGTGGGTCCATCATGGCGAAGTGGTGTTTAGCGCATCATGAAGAGAACTTCCTCTATACTCATTTTGCAGATATTTGCGAAATCATGAAGCAATATGATGTTGCATTTTCGCTGGGAGATGGGTTGCGTCCAGGTTCCATTGCAGATGCAAATGATCAAGCGCAGTTTGCAGAGTTAGAAACGCTTGGCGAGCTTACAAAAATAGCATGGGAACATGATGTGCAGGTTATGATCGAAGGGCCAGGTCATATTCCTTTGCAAATGATTAAGGAAAATGTCGAAAAAGAACTAGAGGATTGTTTTGAGGCGCCGTTTTATACCCTAGGGCCATTAATTACTGATATTGCTCCTGGGTATGATCACATCACTTCTGCAATTGGTGCAGCCAATATTGGTTGGTATGGTACAGCGATGCTTTGCTACGTAACGCCTAAAGAGCACTTGGGTTTACCTAATAAACAAGATGTTCGAGATGGTGTTATTACCTACAAAATTGCAGCACATGCTGCAGATTTAGCAAAAGGTCATCCGGGTGCACAGATAAGAGATAATGCGCTTTCCAAAGCACGCTTTGAATTTCGTTGGGATGATCAGTTTAATTTGGGTCTAGATCCTGATCATGCACGGGAATTGCATGATGAAACATTACCAAAAGATTCGGCCAAAGTTGCACATTTTTGTTCGATGTGTGGCCCGCATTTTTGTTCCATGAAAATTACCCAAGATGTACGTGAATATGCCGCAAAGCAAGGTATTGAAGCGATTCCTGTGGCGATAAAACAAGGTTTGAAAGAAAAGTCTCAGGAATTTAAAAATGCTGGTGTAGAAATCTATCAGAAAGTGTAAATTGAATTCAATTTAACAATTCTACACATTTGCATTGTGTCATCAGCTCTATAATCTGTTGATATGGCAGGCTCCTCTAAAAAAGTTATTTTTGCAGCGTTAATCGGTAATGCTGCAATTTCAATTACAAAGTTTATTGCTGCAGGGATCACAAATAGCTCTGCAATGTTTTCTGAAGGGATTCACTCCCTGGTAGACACTGGCAATCAGGTTCTGCTTTTATTTGGGTTGCGGCAAGCCAGAAAACCAGCAGATAAAAGATACCCATTCGGTCATGGTAAAGAGATCTACTTCTGGTGCTTTGTAGTTGCGATTTTAATCTTTGCTGTGGGTTCAGGTTTGTCTATTTTTAAAGGCATAGAGCATATTAAACACCCAACAGAAATAACTAGCCCACTGATAAATTATTTGGTCTTAGGCGTGGCAATTTTGATTGAAGCTTTTGTGTTCTATATTGCATTAAAAGAGTTTAATAAAAGCAGAGGTGATTCAGGCGTTCTGGAAGCAATACAAAAAGGCAAAGACCCAGCCATGTTTGTTGTATTGTTAGAGGATGCTGCAGCGCTTTTAGGTTTGACTGTGGCTATGTTAGGCATCGCCATAAGTCAGATAACAGGTAATTATGTATTTGATGGTATCGCTTCTGTTGGTATTGGTCTTATATTGGCATTGGTTGCTGTGTTGTTAGCGTATGAAACTAAAGGCTTGTTAATTGGCGAGAGTGCAAGTGATGAGGTGGTGGATGGGATTCGTGAAATGGTTGCAGCATCTACTGGTGTAGAGCGTGTAAATGAAGTGCTTACTATGCATATGGGGCCAGAATATATTTTGGTTAATCTCAGTGTTGAATTTGACAATGAGATTCGTACCGAACAAATGGAATCTGTAATTGCGCTTATCGATAAGAATATTAAACAAGGCTTTATAGGTGTTAAGCGTGTATTTATAGAAGCAGAGTCGTGGAAATATACTCACTGATAAGATGTCATCTGAAGATTACCTAAGAACAGAGTCTCTCAGCAAGACGGTTCGCATATTTTTGTTGCTTGCTACGATCGTTATTATCGGTATCACGATTGCACTCATGTTGAATAAACAGCCCACGATAACTCAGCAATCTTTAGAGCAAGATGTTGCGTCTATTCAGCAACAATTACCAATTAGAGTAGATGCTTTTACTCAGCTTAATAAAGTAGATGTGGGTGAGATGGAAATTAAGTATTTATTTCTTGTGCATGATGATCCCGCACAACCGTCTGGACTAAATGTTGAGGGTAAGGCTTTTTCTAAACAAGTTGAAACTTCAGTAAAAACTAATGCTTGTCGAAATAAAAATACCAGACGTTATATTAACAGTGATGTATCGTTATCTTATCGGTATTTGGATAAAGATAAAAACACAATTGCTGAATTTATAATTCCTGCAGGTTTCTGTAATTAATAAATTTTAAAGAATAATTAATGAGAATATAAGCTCTTTCGCTATTGCTAAGCTTGTTATTAAAAACGTTAAAGAATATTTTTTTAGGTTAGCTGGTTGAGGGTTTGATGTTAATGGTAGTGAGTATCATATAGTGCATATAAAATTAACTAATCATTGCCTATAAGATAAATCTAGCAAACATGTTGTATATATAAATCCTTAGGTGAGTAAGGTTAAATTTGGCACC
>JBGCDX010000005.1:0-5517 GCA_045105815.1 Gammaproteobacteria bacterium | reverse complement strand
ATCGCTTGCTCAAATATTCTTATTCGAGACTGTTGCCGGTGTAAATTGTGCTGCGCAGCCTTAATCAAACCTGGCCAGACACTACTTCGCATAACCGACAGCTCTTGAGATATTGGATTTGTAAGCGCCTTACTAACACTTTCAACACTAAATAAATTTTCTGTTTCTTGATCTATAAAACTAAAGGTAATGACCTCATGATAACCAAGAGCCACCAACCCCCCCTTCATCAATGCAAGTTGGTCCTTTTCTATAATTGAAGTGGTATTAATTGCTAATGCCTTCACATCCGCAGGAATATTCTCATAACCCACTAATCGCGCAACTTCTTCAATCAAGTCAACATCCCGGCTTAAATCAAACCGATAACTTGGAGGCACAATGCTCAACACATTTTTATCTACATTTACATCACAACACAGTCGCTCTAAAAGTGATTTTATTTTAGAAACTGAAAGTGATATACCTAATAACGATTCAACCTTAGTATGCCTTAACTGAATACTTTCTGATTTTGGAAGAGATATCAAATCCTCTTCACACACAATTGGTCCTGCATCACCACCAATAATATCTAAAATCATTTCTGTCGCTTGCTCAATCGCTTGCTTCGCTATACTAGGATCTACGCCACGCTCAAATCGGTGCGAAGAATCAGTATGCAGACCATAACGGCGCGCTTTCCCTGCAATGATTTCAGGTTTGAACGATGCGCTTTCTAAAAACACTTTTGTTGTACTGTCTTGAATTGAGGTTGCTTGCCCACCCATAATCCCAGCCAACGCTACTGCTTGATTGGAATCAGCAATTACCAGTTCATCTCCAGCTAACTCCACCATTTGACCGTCTAACAGTTCAAGCTGCTCATCTTTATTTGCATAACGCACTTCTACAGTATTACTTAATTTATCTAAATCAAATGCATGCATAGGCTGACCAATTTCCAGCATGACATAATTAGTGATATCAGTTATCGCATTGATCGAACGCACTCCAGATCGACGCAATTTTTCTTGCATCCATAGCGGGCTCTTTACAGATCCATCTACACCCTCAATCACTCTACCCAGGTAACGTGGGCATTCATGTTTGGTTTTGATATCTACCGGGAATACAACCGACGACATGGATTTAACATCATTTTTTGAAAACTCTTTTAGAAGAGGCACATCTAGTAACGCTGACACTTCACGTGCTATACCTTGAATACTCAAACAATCAGAACGATTTGGGGTGAGATCAATATCAATCACTTGATCATTCAATGCTAAATTTGCATAAAGATCTGCACCCAACTCAGCATCTTCCGGCAACTCCATAATACCTTGTGAAGTTTCAGCCAAACCAAGTTCGCTAGCAGAACACAGCATGCCAAATGACTCAACGCCACGCAGCTCTTTAGGTTCTATCTTAAACTCTTTAGGCAACACAGCGCCAACCTTAGCAAATGCGACCACTAGTCCATCACGAACATTATTTGCCCCACAAATAACATTACTTATCTCACCATTACCATCATCCACCTGGCAAACATGAAGTTTTTTGGCATCAGGATGCGCCTCAACTTTGATCACTTTAGCGACCACAACACCTGAAAACTTAGGGGCAGCTGGCTCTATGCCATCAACTTCTAGACCTGCCATAGTCAGAGTGTCTGCCAATAACTGAGTATCTACACCAGGCTCTACCCATTCACGTAACCAATTTTCGCTTACACGCATTCTTAAACTCTTAATTTATATATGTTATGCAAATTGTTTTAGAAAACGCAGATCATTCTCAAAAAACAAACGCAAGTCATTTACTTGATGCCGAAGCATAGCCAAACGCTCTACACCCATCCCAAATGCATAACCATTGTACTGATCAGTATCTATACCTACGCTTGAGAAGACGTTGGGGTGCACCATTCCACAACCCATGACTTCCAGCCATTTAGTTTTGTTAGTTTTTTTATCGGTCACACCTATATCAATTTCTGCAGATGGTTCAGTAAAAGGGAAATAGGACGGCCTGAAACGAACCTGCAAATCTTCATCATCGAAAAAGCTTTGCAGGAAATCAATAATAATACCCTTCAAGTCTACAAATGAAACTTGCTCATCTACCAATAAGCCCTCTACTTGATGAAACATAGGACTATGCGTTGGGTCTGAATCACAACGATATACGCGTCCTGGAGCAATGATTCTAATTGGTGGCTTTTGCTCTTGCATTACATGAATCTGCACTGAAGAGGTATGCGTGCGCAATAAAAGCTTGTCATCAAAATAAAAAGTATCATGCATTGCGCGCGCTGGATGATGATCAGGAATATTCAACGCTTCAAAATTATGAAACTCATCCTCGATTTCTGGACCTTCCTCTACAACAAAACCAAACTGCTTAAAATAATTTTGAATTCGATTAAGCGTAAGCGTAATTGGATGCAAACCTCCTACATCTTGACCCCTACCCGGCAAACTGATGTCCAAAGTTTCATTTTTAAGCTGTAGATTAATTTCAGCCTCTTGCAAATAAAACTTTTTTGCTTCTATCGCTTTTTGAATCCTAACTTTAACCTTGTTGATCTCCTGCCCAGCAGCAGGACGCTCTTCTTTAGGAAGTTTACCAAGCGCTTTTAACTGCTCAGTTAACACTCCTTTTTTACCAAGATATTGGACACGCAAAAATTCAAGCTTATCCATGTCATCAGATGACTGGATTTCATCAATTGCAGATGCTTCTAATACACTTAGATCAGACATGTTTTCTTAAATTCAACTCTTTAAACAAAAAAGGGAAAGGCAATGCCTTTCCCTTTAATCAACTTATACAAATGAATATGCTGTGAAGATGATAAGCCTGCGAACAGGTATTTGATTATGCTGCCGACAAACTTGCTTTCGCTCTTTCTGCCAACTTACCAAATGTATCAATATCATGGACAGCTAAGTCCGCTAAAACCTTACGGTCAATATCAATAGAGGCTTTATTCAAACCATCGATCAGTCTGCTGTAAGACAAATCAAACTCTCTGGCAGCTGCATTAATACGAACAATCCAAAGTGAACGGAACTGGCGCTTCTTCTGTCTTCGATCACGATATGCATATTGCCCTGCTTTAATTACAGCTTGCTTAGCGACTCGGTAAACATTCTTACGCGCCCCATAGTACCCTTTGGCTTTTGCACGTACTTTTTTATGTTTCGCATGTGCGACAACAGATCGTTTTGCTCTTGGCATCTCAGTTCTCTCTAATCTTTGCAGCTAACTTTAATAGCTGATTTCTTTCGTTATGATAAATTGCTTATGCGTAAGGAAGCATTTGCTTTACAGCTTTAACATCAGAGTCAGCAATCATTGCATCAGCGCGCAATTGTCTCTTCCTCTTAGTGCTCTTCTTGCTAAGAATATGTCGTAAATGAGATTGCGAACGCTTAAAACCACCTTTTGCGGTTTTTTTAAAACGTTTTGCAGCACCTCTGTTTGTTTTTAATTTTGGCATTTTATTTTCGCTTATTTCTATTTAATTCCGTCTTACTTCTTTAGTTTTTTAAGTGGTGTAAACACCATTACTAACTGTCGTCCTTCTAACTTTGGCCGCTGCTCTACTTCACCATACTCTTTTAGATCTTCTTCAATTCGGTCAAGTAAATTCATTCCCAAGTTTTGATGCATCATTTCACGACCTCGGAAACGTATCGTTACCTTAGTCTTATCACCATCCGTCAAGAATTCAGTTAGTTTTCTTAACTTCGTTTGATAGTCACCCTCTTCTGTTCCAGGTCTAAACTTAATTTCTTTTACATGAATTAGTTTTTGTTTCTTTTTCGCAGCGTGCGATTTCTTACTTAGCTCGAACTTAAATTTACCGTAATCCATCACCCTGCAAACCGGAGGCTTAGCATTAGGTTGAATTTCAACTAAATCTAACTCTGCTTCTTGTGCAATACGTTGCGCTTCATCAATTGCAACTACACCAACTTGTTCACCATCACTACCAATCAAACGAACCTCTTGATCGGTTATTTCAGCATTTAAACGGTTATCTTTCGCTGCGCTAATATTCTAATCCTCCATAAAAATTAATGGCCGCGGTTCGCGCATTCCTCAGTAAATTTCTTGACGACATCATTAACATCCATCGATCCAAGATTCTCACCACTACGCGTACGAACGGCCAGCTGATTCGCTTCTACTTCACGATCCCCCACTACCAACATATACGGTACATGGGACATTGTGTGCTCGCGAATCTTAAAGCCAATCTTCTCATTTCTCAAGTCTGAAATTACTCTGAACCCTTGATTTTTAAGCGTTTCTAGCGCTGAACTGACAAAATCACTATGTTTGTCCGCAATATTCATAATTACCGCCTGTGTAGGCGCCAACCAAAAGGGAAGATTACCAGCATAATTCTCAATTAAAATACCAATAAATCGCTCTAAAGAACCCAAAATGGCTCGGTGAATCATCACTGGCACGTTTTTCGAGCCATCTTCTGCAACATAATTGGCATCCAAACGCCCAGGCATAGAAAAATCCACCTGAATAGTGCCACACTGCCAAGCACGCCCTATGCAATCTCTGAGAGTAAATTCTATCTTAGGCCCATAAAAAGCGCCCTCACCTGGCTGCAGCATATATTCTAGACCTTGATTCTTGAATGCCTGCTCAAGTGCTTGTTCTGCCTCGTCCCACAGTTCATCTTCACCAACCCGTTGAGCTGGTCGAGTAGATAACGCCAATTCAATTTTATTGAAACCAAAATCCTTGTATACCTCAAAAGTGAGCTTTATTAACTCCGCCACCTCTTCTTGTAATTGTTCCCGAGTGCAAAAAATATGCGCATCATCTTGTACAAATCGGCGACATCGCATTAAACCGTGCAAGGTCCCAGAAGGCTCATTCCGATGCACCAAACCAAATTCAGAGAGCTTTAACGGTAAGTCGCGATAGCTTTTTAACCCTTGATTATAGATTTGCACATGTCCCGGGCAATTCATCGGCTTAATTGCATATTCACGATTTTCAGATTGCGTAGCAAAAATCATGTCGCCAAATTTATCCCAATGACCAGATTTTTCCCAAAGCTTACGATCTAATACTTGTGGCGTTAATACTTCCTGGTAACCACGATTCTTAAGCGTATTGCGAATGTAATTCTCAACTACTTTATACAAACTAAAACCACGATCGTGCCAAAATACCATTCCTGGCGCTTCTTCTTGAAAATGGAACAAATCCATTTGCTTACCGATTTTTCGATGGTCACGCTTTTCAGCTTCTTCTAACTGTGTAAGATATTCCTTAAGTTGTTTTTTATCCGCCCATGCAGTCCCATAGATACGCTGCAACATTTGATTATCCGAATTGCCACGCCAATATGCACCCGCTAACTTAGTTAATTTAAATGCACGCAAATGACGAGTATTGGGCACATGAGGCCCACGACACATATCGGTGTATTCTTCGTGGTGATACAAAGCAATCACTTCACCATCTGGAATTTCAGATGCAATTTCTACTTTGTAA
>JBGCDX010000004.1:0-3656 GCA_045105815.1 Gammaproteobacteria bacterium | reverse complement strand
AGATTTGGCTCATTCAGTGATTGCCCAGATAAATTGATCGTCCATACGTAGTCAAACACATTGAAATCTTTCGCAGCTTTAATGAGCAACATAAATGAATTTTCTATTACCCATGCATCAATATTTGGCATCAGTCTGAATCTTTCTGCTGCGGGTAGAAATTTACCAGGAGGAATAACACTACCGTCACTTGCTTTCATTCTCAGTAAAATTTCAAAATGCTGACTATTAGATGAATCATCTATAGGTTGAATTAATTGACTATAAAGCTCAAATCCATTTTGACTGAGGCATTTCTGTATACTCCTAACCCAATGCACCTCTCCCCTTCGACGTTGTAATTGAGTATCACCAGACTGGTATACTTGAACAAGATTTCTACCTTGCTCCTTAGCGACATTGACTGCTAATTCTGATGCAGCAAAAATTGCTTGAATGCTTTCACTATCAGCATTCATTTCAGCCACACCAATACATGCTGAAGTATCGTACGACTGATTATCCCATGAAAATTTCAGTCCATTGATCGCTAATCTAATATTATCGGCTATGGTGCATCCCATTTCTAATGAACATGAATCTAACAATATGCCATACTTATCACCTGTTAAACGTGCAACAGAATCAGTCTCTCGTATTTTATTACGTATTAAATTGCCCACATCAATTATTAATTGATCACCCGCTTTATTATTAGCAGTATCATTGACCACTTTCATGTCATCGATATCTACATGTAGTACACAATAGCTTTTACCTTCAGTTTGAGCGCGTTTAAGTGATTGCTCCAGTAGATGCTCAAAACCATTTCTTTTAAGTAGACCGGTTAAACTGTCATAATTAGCCATGATCACTTTTGCTGCTTTTCTGGCCATGGTTTCCAACAAGTTTCGGTCACTATTAGTAAAATCACGAGCATAATTAGGATTTAAGGTCACCATCATTCCGCTTATATCATCGTTATTTACAATTATAGGACTACAAGATAATTTATACGGTACATCTGGTATCAGTGATTCACGAAGTGGATCCGTCAAATCATTCAACACTATACTCGATTCATTTTTTTCAACCCATGGAAACAGGTTATTTCTCAACTGTAATAACATTGAATGTATATAATGAATTGTATGTTTTGTGTTGTGATGAAAAATAATTAAGTCTTCTTTTGGTAAGATCAACACTGCCAATGCCACATCTAAATAATCTGTGCAATTTTGCACAAGATTTTCCAAAACCTCAGGACCATTCACCAAGCCATCTGACTTATCATCTGTGTCATATACAAGATTTAATTCTTCATACCTTTCTTCTAACTCATAAGCCATAGAATTAAGTTCAGATATAAATTCTCGTTCCTTAGATATAAATGATGATATTAGTGTTAAGCTTTTTAAATCTGATATATTTTCGATTTTTTCATCGCTATTATCTTTAACAATGATAGATATTCCACCGCATAACCTATCAGCCAAATCCTTTATTACTATGTGATAAAGCGCTTCGCCATTTTTATATGACCTAAAGTAATGGTCTTCATTATTATCATTACGACAACCGACACTATTATGAATTTCGGTAGATATAGTGTTAATAGCATTCTTATAAGATTGAATATTTACCCAAAAAACACTTCCACTTGCATCACATGCTGAAAATGCATGAATATTTGGGTTAATTTGTATTAATAGATCGTTAAATTTTTTAAAATCTATTTGCTTAAATGGATTCTTCATGCTGCCCACCCATGGTCTTTTTTATAATCATCAAGCAACTTCAGCAATTTTCGAATGCTTACGGGTTTCTCAAGAAACATCGTAAATTGCATATCTCTTGTCCATTCACGATGTTCAATTTCTGTTTTAGAAGTCAACACTAAAATTGGAAACATACGATCAGGAAATATTTTTTGTATTTGTTCACATAATTCTTTACCGTTCATGCGTGGCATATCAATGTCTGTGATGAGTAGATCTGGAAATTCATCTTTTAGCTTTTCAAGCGCTTGCTCACCATTATGTGCTGCGGAAACAAGATATCCATTTTTTTCTAATGAAAGTTTCAAAACCCTAATAACATGAGGCTCATCATCTACGATTAATATATTTATCATTTACACCACCCTCTCCAACATGGATGAGTTGTTTTCCAATACGATTGTGAACTCAGAACCTACACCCAATTCGCTATTCACCTTAAGGTTACCGTTATGTAATTGTACAATATCGTTGGTGAGTGAAAGACCCAAACCATGCCCAGTACGCTCTCTAACATCTTCATCATTCGATCTAAAGAATTTTTTGAATATTTGATTCTGATCTTTGGAATTAATTCCAATACCAGTATCTTTTACTGAAATGTAGATAGAGTTATCTACTTGTTCTGTCTCAAGCGTAATCGTTCCAGTTGTATCACTATATTTAATCGCGTTAGTGAGTAAGTTATTTATAGCAATTCTCAACAAATCTTTATCAACATACAAAGGTGGTAATTCATTCGGCACATCAAAAATAAACTCTAATTTTTTACTACGACTATTTCTTTTGATTGTTTCAAAGGAATCCTTTAATAAATCACGTAACTTTACATGCTGCCTCTGAAGGTTGAGGCTGCCCATTTCAATTTTAGTTATACTGAGAAGATTATTTATTAACATTGAAATGCGCTCTACTTCATCATGTATTACATTGACCGCTTCTGTACGAAATTCTTCTGATTGCCCTTCTTCTCGTTGCAATGTTTCGCTATACATTGCAAGTACATTCAGTGGTGTTTTTAGTTCATGCGCAACATGCGCTACAAACTCTCCACGTGCATTTTTTGCAAGACTCTCCTCCGTAATATCCTGAAACAACACTAATGTTCCATAAACGTTTTTAACGTCTTTAGGTGAAAATAATGGATATGCTTTTATAGCAATGTTATTTTTAGGAAAATGTTCAGGCGAAAATTCCATTCTTTCAGAAGGATATTTAGACGTAGGGTTATTTTTTATTTTCTTAATATAATTTATTGCTTTTGAATCAACCAACCAGTTAGAAATATCATCATTAATAATCGTATCTACCGGTACGTTGAGCAAGCTAGATATTTTAGAATTCGCAAAACTAACATTTCCAGACTCATCAAATACCATAACTGCTTCTGGCAATGCTTGTAATACACTTTCTATTTTTGATTGTTTATAGGTGAGTAACTTGGATGAAGCGAGCAAATCGCTTTCATTCATTTCTAGTTCTGATATGCGTGACTGCGCAAGACCAACAAACTCATTAAACTTGTGCATAAATTGTGATAATTCGCCATTTGCTTCTATCTGAATCTTTTCAAAATTACCTTTATTCACCAAATCATTTATTTGATTACCAGCATTTTTAAGCGGTCTAATTTCACGTTTAATTAAATAAAGAAATAATGCTGCAATCAAAAATATCGGAAGCGTAATAGAAGCCAAAAACGGAATCTCACTAGCACTTAAACCGTATTTTGGCTCATAGAACCCCAATCTCACGTATCCAAGAAGAGAACCTTTTTCTATTAATGGCGAATGAAATTCTACTATTTTTATACCACTACCTTGTAAAACCAGTTTTTTCTCTGCTAGCCAATTACTAGGGTCTGCAGGTGGTTTTAATTTTGGAATAATAACCCCTGAC
>JBGCDX010000003.1:0-26812 GCA_045105815.1 Gammaproteobacteria bacterium | reverse complement strand
AGGGCTGGATGCACATGCTGACAAAGCAGCACTAATAACCAGAACCATCAAAAGTGTGAAATTTTTATACATTACGATCTTCTCCATTATTGAGTACCTCATAGATACAACAACGTTTCAGATCAGTTTTGGTTTACAAACTATGTTTCTAGCGCATATTTAATGATGAGATGTCTCGTGAGAACCTAAGACACGCAGCAATAGGATTGATTTATAAACAGCTAAATAAAAGCTAACTGCTTGTAAATTATGATAAATTTAACTCCACATAAGAACAAACTTACACCAACTCATATGCAGTCTATCACCCCTAAACAGAGCACATATTCTCTTTGGTTACGCCCTGATCAAGCACAAATCAATAAAATCACAAAGATTATTTCAGAACTTTCACACCGCTTTAACAGCATGCCTTTTCCACCACATATCAGCTTGCTAACAAGCATCTCTGCAGACACAACAATCATAACAAAGGCATGTGAGAATATTATTGCTCATCACTCTGTTTTCAACATTATTTTAGAACAGATTGGATACACTGAAAATTATTATAGGAACTTATATATCCTTGCCAAACTTGATCAACCGTTAATAAATATATATAAAGCTGCTAAACATCAACTTAATCATAAAACGCAAGAAACATTCATGCCACACATCAGTTTGCATTATGGAAAGCTTAACGGAAAAAAACAGCAATCATTAAAAGAAAAACACGACGAACATTGTCCTAAAATATTTAGCTGTAGACGTTTGGATCTATATTGCACCACCAATAAAGAAAGCGAATGGTATTTAGTAGATTCTTTTAATTTAAGTAACAATGAACCATAAAATGTTCAAAAAAAACTTAAGCCAAGGACTCAGAAAAGATCTTTACAGATTACGTTATGCATCCTGTCTGGGCCTGTTGAAACGATATCAATTGGTACGCCGAGCAACTCTGAGACTCTATTAAGATAGTCTCTTGCCTGCTTTGGAAGATGATCGAATTGAGTGATACCAAATGTAGATTCTTGCCAACCCTCATGCTCTTCATACACAGGCTCACACTGATCAAACGTACCACCATCCATTGGAGAAAGAGTTAAAGATTGGCCCTGATATTTATACTCGTTACAAATTTTAATCGTCTTAAGACCATCCATTACATCCAGCTTAGTAATACACAAGCCAGTAACACCATTAATTTGCATGGCGCGTCGCAGCGCTACAGCATCTAACCAACCGCAACGTCTCGCACGCCCGGTTGTTGCACCAAACTCTTTCCCTTTATCTGCAAGTTCTTCACCTACAGCATCAAACAACTCTGTAGGGAATGGGCCACTACCTACACGTGTCGTATATGCCTTCACAATCCCTAATACATGGTCAATACTACTCGGCCCAACACCACTTCCAGTACACGCACCCCCCGCCGTTGTATTCGATGATGTTACGAATGGATAGGTACCGTGATCTATATCTAGCAATGTGCCTTGCGCACCTTCAAACAACACTTTATCACCATTAGCACACAATTCATTTATACGCGCCGAAACATCCATTACATATGGCTCAAGCATCTCAGCGTAAGACCTACATAACGCCTTCATTTCGTTTAAATCAATTGTTTCGTGCTTGAAATATTCCTTAAGAACAAAATTATGGTAATCAATTATGCTTTCTAATCGCTCATTGCAATGTTGTATGTTATATAAATCTGCAACACGAATACCTCTGCGCGAAACTTTATCCTCATAAGCCGGACCAATGCCACGACCTGTTGTGCCAATTGCAGACTTTCCACGTGCTTTTTCTCGCGCTTGATCCAATAGAACATGATAAGGAAGAATTAATGGACACGCTGGTGAAATACGTAATCGCTCTTTAACAGGGACGCCTTGGGCCTCAAGCATTACAACTTCTTCTTGTAATGCATCAGGAGAAAGCACCACGCCATTTCCAATTAGACACTCTTTATTATCACGCAAAATGCCTGATGGCACTAAATGAAGCACAGTCTTCTGGTCATTAACGATAATGGTATGGCCGGCGTTATGCCCACCCTGGAAGCGCACAACTGCATCTGCTTGCTCTGTAAGCATATCAACAATCTTGCCTTTACCTTCATCACCCCATTGGGTGCCTAGCACTACTACACTCTTAACCATCATGTATTTCCAATATATATTTTATTTTTTTAAGTTTTATTAGGCATCCTTAACCACCCACTCCTGCCCCTTCTTTACCATCACACGATTACAATTGAGATCTTTTGCACTTCCTTGTTGATCAGATAACTCACAAACTACTCGCTCCCCTTGTGCACGCAACTTTTTAATTTTTTCCTGTAACGCTGGATCATTATCTAGCGGAACATATATAGCTAAAACAGGTTGATTAGTGTTAGGTGAGATCTTTGCCAAAGCTTTTAAATCTAAACTAAAGCCCGTTGCAGGTCGTGACCGACCAAACACCTGTCCAATCATATCGTATCGACCACCCCGCGCAATTTCTCCACCTTGACCAGACACATACGCTGCAAATACAGCACCATTTTGATACTGATAACCACTTAATGCAGCAAGATCATAATGTAATTGTATCTCTGGATAACGTAATGCTACTCGCTTAGAGAGCTCTTCAACATAATCGATATGACCAATAACTTCTTTCCCGCACCCTTTTAATAGCTGCTTAGCAGCATTAATAACATCTCCATCACCACTTAGGTCCATTAAAGAAATAAATATTTTATGCCAATCATTCGATAGCGAGCATGTTGTTAAAAATTGCTCATACTCAGTTTGGGCTTTTTGTCGCAACAACGTCTGCAGCTGCAACTGTTGGGTCTCAGATAAGCCCGCTTCAGCAACTAAAATAGTAAATATTCCAACATGCCCTAAATCCAAGAGCACATTATCAATTCCAACCAAGTTTAATGCCTCTAACATTAAACAAATAACTTCAACATCACTATCAAGGCCTGAATGACCATATAATTCAGCACCAACTTGCAATGGACTACGTGTTAAATCTCGCCCACCCGGACGAGTATGCATCACAGTCCCAAGGTAACAAAAACGTGTAGGCACATCACGCTTAAGCATATGCGCATCAATACGAGCAACTTGCGAAGTCATATCTGCACGCACACCCATCATTCTTCCTGTTAATTGATCAGTCAGCTTAAAGGTTTGTAAATCCAAGTCATCACTGGGGCCAATTAACAAAGAATCTAAATACTCAATTAACGGAGGCATTACCAGTTCATAGCCCCACGTAGAAAACATATCCACCAACTCACGGCGATACTTCTCTAACCACGCAGATTCTTCTGGCAATGATTCTTCAATACCCTCAGGCAAAAGCCAACGATCTTTACTCATGTTAATTTAAAATTCTTAGTATATAGAGGAAGACAATCCCTACTGTCATGCTAGCTAGCCCAACCATGCGTAACACTTGATCAGGCATCTGCATGAGTCGAGCCATAGCTTGTCGGAATTTATCGGGCGAAAGAAATGGAATTATACCTTCTAAAATTAAAACCAGTGCAATTGCGACCAGTATTTCATTCCACATAAAATCAGTTTAGCTAAATAAAATCTGAACAAAGCACTACTGTTCAGATTGTTTAAAATAGCGGAAAAATTCTGAATCTGGCTCCATGATCAATACATCATTATTACTATTAAATGTATTTACATACGCCTTCAAACTGCGAGTGAAACTATAGAACTCTGGATCCTGATTGAATGCTTGAGCATAGATTTCAGCTGATTTAGCATCACCTTCACCTTTTACTTGCTGAGCTTCATTATAAGCATTCGCCAATATTACAGTTCGCTGCTTATCAGCCGTCGCACGAAGCACTTCTGCCTGCTCCTTGCCACGCGCACGGAAATCTTTCGCTACACGGTCTCGCTCTGCACGCATACGTTTGTACACTGAATCACTTACATTCTCAGGAAGATCAATCTTACTGACTCGTACATCAACTACCTCGATACCGAAGTTTTTAGACTCGTCATTTGACTGCACCTGAATAACATCCATAATTTCTGCGCGTTCACCTGAAACCACTTCTTGAATAGTGCGAGTACCAAATTCATTCTTAAGTCCATCAATTAGAATTTGTTCTAAGCGTGAATTAGCTTTAGCTTCTACACCACTCGTTGCTAGATAATATTTCTCAACATCACTAATGCGCCATTTTGCAAAAAAATCTACTTTTACATATTTCTTTTCACTGGTTGGGAATTCAGTAGGTGGCACGTCCAATGTTAAAATACGATTATCATATTTTTCAATCATATTCATAATGGGAATTTTCCAATGCAACCCAGGCTCAATATTGGCCTTGTCAACCTTACCAAACTTTAATTTAAGCGCAGTTTCTCTCTCGTCCACCTGATAGGTAAACGAGAAGAAGCCAACAACTAGAGCAGCTAAAATTACTAGAAAGATTTTACTATTCATGACTAACGGCCCTCGCGTTCAGGGCGACCTGAACCACTTTGTTGATTACTTAAACCAAAATTTTCAGTATTAAACGACTCATTAGAAGTATTCTGACTATTCGTCATCGGCCGCTGCTTAACAATCTGGTCAAGAGGCAAATAAATCATATTATTTCCACCCTCTACATCCATAAGCACTTTATTACTATTACTATAAACTGATTCAACCGATTCTAGATACAAACGTTCCCGCGTTACTGAAGGCGCTTTTTTATATTCGGCCAATAACTTTAAAAAACGTTTTGCCTCACCTTCTGAATTTGCAATCGCACGATCTCTATATGCATCCGCTTCTTGCTCTAACCTAGCTGCTTCGCCACGCGCTTGTGGCAAAATGCTGTTTGCATAGGCCTCAGCTTCTTTTATATATCGGTCATAATCTTCGCGCGATTTAATAGCATCTTCAAATGCAGCTTTTACCGCATCAGGTGGAACTGATTTTTCAATATTAACTTTTTGTATAAAGATCCCAGAGTCATAGCTATCAAGAATTCCTTGCAACAACTCGCGCGTTACACTAGAAATTTGTGCACGACCTTCAAACATAACGGAATCAATTGTACTTTTACCTACAATTTCACGAACCGCACTTTCCATTCCATCTTTAACTGTTTTATCAGGATCACGGACATTGAAAATATATTGCTCTGCATCTATAATTTTATATTGGGCTTCTAACGATACTTCTACAATATTCTCATCTTGCGTTAACATAGACGTCTTATTAGATACTTCACGAACTTCATCAACGTTTACAATTTCCACTGTTTCAATTGGAAAAGGCAGGTGCCAATTAAGGCCCGCTTCTGTCATAGCTTGAAATTCACCAAAACGTAATTCCACACCTCTTTCAGCTTGCTTAACAATATAAAAACCAAACCGGTCGTAGATTCCCCAAATCGCTAAAAATGCAACTAACGCAAACAGTAGAATGGGTTTACCTGAACCAGATGAGCCCGAAGACGAACCTCCACCACTACCAAAAATTCCACCGAATTTTTTAGTTAAGTTTTTAAACACATCGTCAAGATCAGGTGGTCCCTGATTACCTGAATTCTGACCCCAAGGATCTTTTTCTTTATCTTTATTACCGCCTGGGCTATTCCAAGGCATAGGACTCTCCAAAATGATTACAGGTTAATTCTAATAAAACGCGAGTCTCGTATTCTATCAAGACGATAGAAAATGTCAGCTTATACGCTTGCGTGTTGTACAGATTCTTCTGAAATTTGATATTCCGCAAACTTTTTAAGTATATTTAATGGGATATCTGCCTCTATTTGCCAATAACCCTGCTCATCAGCAAATTCTTGTAGCACTGCCCCTTTGGCATATAACTCACTGCGCAACGCACCTTCAATGGGTGGAAGATGCAGCCATACACGTTCAACTTGATGTTCAAAATATTGTCGTAGAGCATTACTCAGAAGATCCAGGCCATCGCCTTTTAATGCTGAGAGCCATACGTTCTGGATGTTGCCATGCAAATCAAGATCAATATTTGGCAACATATTAATCTGGTCTATCTTATTAAACACCATCACTTGTGGCACCGCTAATGCACCAATCATCTCTAACACAGTTTGAACTTGCGCTATATTATTGTCGCGATGCGGATCACTAGCATCTACCACATGAAGCAACACATCCGCTTCTTGCGTTTCTTGCAAAGTTGCATGAAAGGCCTCAATTAAATCGTGTGGTAAGTCTTGTATAAACCCAACTGTATCGGCCAACACAATATGTTGACCTTTTGATATCTGCATGCGACGCAAGGTCGGATCTAACGTTGCAAATAACTTATCGGCAGAATATACATTCGAATCTGTTAAGCGATTAAACAATGTAGATTTTCCTGCATTGGTATAACCGACAATTGCAACCGTTGGAGTGGTTGCCTTTCTACGTGATGCACGACCTTGATTACGTTGCTTACGCAGCTTTTCTAATCGTTTCGTTAGCTGCTTAATACGCAGCCTCAACATACGCCTATCAGACTCAAGCTGTTTCTCACCTGGTCCGCGCAAACCAATACCACCCTTTTGGCGTTCCAAGTGGCTCCAGCCTCGTACTAAACGTGTTGAGAGATATTTTAATTGTGCAAGCTCGACTTGTAATTGGCCTTCATAGGATCGAGCACGTTGCGCAAAAATATCTAAAATCAATCCAGTACGATCTAGTACGCGCTTTTCACAAATTTTTTCTAGATTCCGTTCCTGACTTGGAGACAACGAGTAGTTGAAAATTACAATGTCGGCGTCTAAAGAATGTGCCAATGAATGAATTTCATCGACCTTACCACTACCAATTAATAATTTAGCATCTGGGATGCTGCGCTGCACTTTTATTACCGTTGCAATTTCTGCACCAGTTGAACGCACTAGGTCCTTAAACTCATTTAAGTCCTGGTTGCCTACACCACTACTAAACTCAACATGTACAAGAATGGCACGCTGACCAAGATCGGGACGTTCAAACAATGACTGATTCCATAACGATTGTTATATAAAATTGCAAACTAATCAGATTGCTCATCGGACATCGGCATCTTCACCATTCGTGATGGCACGATCGTTGAAATGGCATGCTTATACACCATTTGATTAACACTGTTTTTAAGCAACACTACGAATTGATCAAATGAATCAACTTGCCCTTGAAGCTTAATACCATTTACCAAATAAATTGATACAGGGACTTTTTCTTTTCGCAAGGCATTTAGAAAGGGTTCTTGTAAAGTCTGACCTTTTGACATTGCTTTGACACCTCTAGTTTATTGTTATTATTATTACTAATGAGCATTCAAAAATTTTGCTTGACTCTCTCAGTACTATATTAGTGTACCAGTTCAGCTACAAGTTCAGCTATGCCAAATAAGACCGAATTTGTTGATGTACATCATGTATTTCAGGATTTTCTGCAGAAATGGTAGATAAAGATGGCTCGCTCCTCAGCCAAGTAAGCTGCCGTTTAGCAAGCTGGCGCGTTGCGATAATAGCCCTTTCTCGCATCATCGTCTTATCGTATTCACCGGCAAAATGCTTCCAAGCTTGCCGATACCCCACCGAGCGCATTGATGGCAGATCTTCATGCAGGATTTCTCTATCAAACAGCTCCCGCATCTCCGCCAGAAAACCTTGCTCAAGCATCATGTCAAAACGTTGTTCAATGCGTGTATGCAGTAAAGCACGATCATTAGGAATCAAGGCTAATTTCAATACTTTAAAAGGTAATTCATTCTGACCGGACTCAGCATGCAAATCACTAATGGGTTTGCCTGTTATTTCATACACTTCCATTGCACGCTGTATTCGTTGCGGATCATTGGGATGGATACGTTCAGCAGCCACTGGATCCACCTTTTCAAGTTGCTCGTGCACAAACTTCCATCCCTTCTCTTCCGCTATCTTTGTAATTCGTGTTCGAATTGCAATATCTGCATTTGGCATTTCAGAAAGGCCGCGTAACAAAGCACTAAAATACAGCATGGTACCGCCCACTAGCAGTGGGATCTTATCTTGTGCATGAGACTCTTCTATCAACTTCAAAGTATCGTCACGAAAATTGGCCGCCGAATAACTTTGCTCTGGTTCAAGAATATTGACCAACTGGTGAGGATATTTTTTTAAAGTTTCTATATCAGGTTTCGCAGAACCAATATCCAAGCCCCGATACACCATAACTGAATCAACACTAATAATATTGCAAGAATATTTATCAGCAATTGAGAACGCAAGATTAGTCTTACCACTCGCGGTAGGACCCATTAAAATAATTACGGGAGAATCAGACAACAGAAATTTTTTATTATTGACCGCGTTTAAATAATTTATCTAACTGATCAATACTTAACTGCACCCAGGTTGGCCGTCCATGGTTGCATTGCGCACTTCTTTCAGTGGCTTCCATTTCTCGCAGCAATGCATTCATTTCAGCAATGGTTAATTTACGGTGAGCTCGTACAGAGCCATAGCAAGCCATTGTTGATAACAACTCATTATTGGCTTGCTCTAACTTTTCAGAAGTCCCATATACATTTAAGTCTGCCAACACATCAAGCACCAATTTATTCACGTCCGCTTGCTGAAGCAAAGATGGTATTTCACGCACCACAATACTGTCTTCACCAAAACGCTCGACATGAAAGCCATATTTTAAAAACACATCACTATGCTGTTCAGCCAACGCCGCCTCTTGAGAACTGACATTAATTGTTAGCGGAACTAATAATGGTTGAGTCGCTAACTCACCTTCTTGATATGAGATTTTTAGCTTCTCATACACAATACGTTCATGTGCGGCATGCATATCAACCACCACCAAACCGTTTGCATTCTGTGCGAGAATATAAATTCCATGTAACTGTTCAATCGCATACCCCAAAGGTGGCGCATCCTCAGCGGTATGTGCATCCTCAAGAGGTGTTTTCAGCAACAAGTCATACTCGTTAACCACCTGCCCACTATAGCTATAGCCAGACCCTGACTCACGAACATGCGTGCGAGAAGAATTGTTTGTTGGCGAATAGGAAGTGTTGGTCATTACACTTTGGCTTTGCGCAGCTCGGATATAATCATCGACAATTTCACGATATTGTTCAGCGCCTTGTTGTTCCTGCTTAGGCATGGTTTCCGCAATAGCTTTACCCACTGTATGGCGAATGAAGTCATGCACATAACGACTTTGGCGAAAACGCACTTCATGCTTGGTAGGGTGCGCATTTACATCTACTTGCGAAGGCTCCATTTCAAGAAATAATACGAAAGCTGGGAAACGACCATGATAGAGAACATCTTTATATGCGAGCTTTATTGCATGCGCGATCACTTTGTCGCGGATAGCACGGCCATTAATATAAAAATATTGTAAATCAGCCTGGCTACGTGAAAAGGTAGGTAAACTAATCCAGCCTTTAACTTCTATATCCGTTGCTATATTTTCTAAATAAATACTTTGATCTGCGAATGGCTGTCCGGCAATCTGCCCCACACGATCAGAACCGTCACTTAAAAAATCACATGCGCTTACTTCTAAAAAATTTCGATCGTTATGCTTAGAAAGCAGCGTTACATCAAATCTACTTAATGCAATTTTTCTCAACACATTATCGCAATGCTTAAGTTCGGTTTTTTCAGTGCGTAAAAATTTCTTTCGCGCCGGCACATTAAAAAATAAATCTTTTACCTCAACGGTTGTACCACGCATTTGACGCACTGGCTCAACCTCATCTGAAAACTCTCTTCCATCAGTATTAATCACCCAACCTGCATTACCTTCTTCGCAGTTATTAGAAGCCATAGTAAATCTAGAGACAGAAGCAATACTGGGCAAGGCTTCACCTCGAAAACCTAACGTCGAAATTTGCTCAAGATCATCCATACTTTTGATTTTACTAGTTGCATGCCGTTGTACTGCCAAGTGCAACTCATCTTTAGCAATTCCAAAACCATTATCGCTCACACGAATCGATTGCATGCCGCCCTGTTCTAACTCAACAGTAATTCGAGTTGCACCCGCATCCAATGCATTTTCTAATAACTCTTTTAATACAGAAGCAGGCCGCTCAATGACTTCTCCCGCCGCAATCTGATTTACAAGCTGGGGAGGAAGTTGTTGAATAGAGTTCATTTAACTAAGTTTAAAAATGCTATTATGAAATGAGATAAGGTTCTTCATCATCTAACCCGAACATTTGCTGGAAACCTGATAACCCATAAGAGATGAATGCATCACGATCACTCCAAGTATCAGACTGATCAATAATTGCACCTGATTGCTCGGCATCTAACTGTTCAGCAAACACTCTAATAATATGTGTGCCCTTTTCCATTGAGTTTGGTCCAGCTGGATCTGACTGTACCTTTTCACAAGAAATATAAATTTCAGGCTCATTGTGCCCGTCTTTAATACCCGCAAGCAAATAGTTGTATTCAATTTCATCTTCAGATTCAATATCCTCAAGCACAACAATTGTATATGCGCCAAACTTATAGCGTTGCTTTGGAAGTGCTGTGGAAATGTTTGGTTTATGCATAAATAGTGGGAGTGGCCATGCCATTGGTCATGTTAGGATATTGCTAAATTATCCAATATTTACCCAAGCAATCCTATAGTGTTTTTTGAATAGCCCTTTCCAAATGACCAAAAGATTATTACAACTCTACCCCCAGTCAGCCGATAGCCTAGAACTTAAGAATTTATACCTATACAAGCATGGCTGGTATAAAGCCGATACCAAACATCCCATTGTTACCGCAAACTTTCTCAGTAGCCTTGACGGTCGCATCGCAATAAGCCCAGATGAAAAATCAAACACTGAATTACCCAAATCATTAACCAGCCAAGAAGACTTTAGATTGTTTCTTGAACTACATGCACAAGCAGATTGCCTCATTACACATGGAGGATATATGCGTTCGCTGTCAGAAAAAAAACTTGGCAATATACTGCAATTACCTAAAGGGCGAGACAATGAAGATTTATCTAATTGGCGCGAATTACAAGGACTTTCACCTCAACCTGCTGTAGTCATTGCAAGTTCAAGTCTAGACTTCCCCATACACCCTTCTTTAAAAGAACATAAACAACCCGTTTATATTGCAACCAGCCAACAAGCCGATACTGACAAAGTTAAAAAGTGGCAGGACAAAGGCTATGAAGTGCTCATTACAGGTACATCAGATAGTGTGGAAGGTAGACCCTTAATCTCCGCACTCGCAGAAAAAAACTATAAACATTTTTATTTAATTGCAGGGCCTAAAATGTTGCACACCATGATTAATGATCAACAATTGAGCAAGCTATATCTAAGCTACTCTCAACAGCTATTAGGTGGCGAGTTTTTCAGAACTAAACTCGACGGCCCTGTTCTAAACTCACCCAAGTTAGAACTTAATTCATTATTTTATGATGAATGTTCTGAAAATAAGCATGGGCAATTTTTTAGCCACTACACATGCAACTACAATATTAATAATTAGGAACGCCCCATGATTGAGTTATTTGCAGAGTATGGATTATTTTTAGCCAAAGCCATCACCATCCTTATATTTGTTTTTGTACTTATATTAATGATTTTTTCATTTTCAAAAAAAGCTAAAGCTGAAGATCATTTTGAAATCACTAATCTAAACAAAAAATATAAAAACATGGCAGATAGTCTGCGCTTAGCATTGTTACCCAAAAAAGATCTCAAGAAAGCGCTTAAAGAAACCAAGAAAGATAAAAAGCTGCAACATAAACAAGAAAAAAATGCACCCAAGTCAAATAAAAAACGTATCTTTGTGCTAAATTTTCTTGGCAACATTAAAGCCACAGCTGTTAAACACTTGCGCAAAGAAATCACCGCCATTCTCTCGGTTGCTAATAGCAATGATGAAGTGGTAGTTTGCCTGGAGAATGCAGGCGGTTTAGTACATGAACATGGTTTTGCATCTTCACAACTTTTGCGCATCAAACAAAAAGGCATCCCTCTCACTGTAGCGGTAGATAAAGTCGCCGCAAGTGGTGGTTACATGATGGCATGTGTGGCCGACAAAATTATTGCTGCACCTTTTGCCATTGTCGGCTCAATTGGGGTTATTGCTCAGCTACCCAACTTTAATCGATTGCTCGACAAACACGGCGTTGACTTTGAGTTAATGAAAGCAGGCGAGCTAAAACGAACCGTCACCATGTTTGGAAAAAACACAGATGAAGACCGTGCACATTTCAATGAGCAATTAGAAGATACACATGATTTATTTAAAGAGTTCGTCAAAGAAAACCGGCCAGTACTCGAAATGGAAAAAGTGGCCACCGGTGAACATTGGCTTGCCACACGCGGCATCGAATTAAAACTGGTCGATGAGCTAATTACCAGTGATGACTATTTATTAAATGCTTGCAACGATGCAGATATTTATGAAATACAATACGAATTACCCAAAACCATCAGCGAAAAACTATCCAGTTCCGTGCAAATGACAATAGATAAATTATTTTTTTCTTGGTGGCAGAAAGAGCGGGATTCAAAACTATTTAATTAATGAAACCTCTAATGTGAAAATCGCATACAAAGATCGCTGATTAGTTTGCATCTAAACATAGATACCCAAACGTGAATTGACTTTAAAATCAATCATTTTAGTAATCATTGATAACTATTACTCCACACAAACACTTTCTCTTTAACACGGCCCTTTCTCTATTATAAACGTATACAAACACTTCTATTCATCCGCAATATAGCTGACTTTATAATAAAATAATATTTTTTTGCCCCTCGCGCTTTTCTAATTCTATTTTCGGCCGTTACAACAAAATACAAACGTGGAATCAATTATCTGCGTAATCATTAACTAATTTGTTGGGGAAATAGTTTTGAAGAAGCCTGGGATATCTGTTACGGAAGACACTAGAATAGAAACATTAAGAGCCCTTAATATTTTAGACACTCCACCTGAAGAACGCTTCGATCGCTTAACTCGCATCGCTAAAAAATCGTTTAATGTGCCCACTGCCCTTGTAAGTTTAATTGATGATAATAGACAATGGTTTAAGTCATCTGTTGGCTTGGAAGTAAGCGAGACACCGCGAGATGTTTCTTTTTGTGGACACGCCATACTCAATGACGACATCTTCATTATTAGAGACGCACGATGCGACGAACGTTTTCATGACAATCCACTCGTACAAGGTGAACCATGGATCCGCTTTTATGCAGGTTACCCACTAAAAGCATTAAACGGAGAAAGACTTGGCACATTATGCATTATCGATTATAAACCCAGAAATCTAAACGATAAAGATGCGGAGATACTAAAAGATTTAGGAAGCATGGCTGAACGCGAACTTTCTATGGCGCATATCGCTACACATGACGACCTCACCATGATTAACAACACAAGAGGCTTCATGATGCTGGCACAAAATAATTTGAGTGTATGTGCACAGCATGGGTTTCCAGCCTCGCTTGTTTATTTTGACATTAATAATTTTAAATCAATCAATGACACTCATGGCCACAGCGAAGGAGACAAAGTATTAATTACAGTTGCAAATTTAATTAAAGAAAAATTTCGTGCATCGGATGTTTGCGCACGCGTGGGTGGTAACGAATTCGCCGTGCTACTTGGCAATCAAGATAAAGACAAATCACTAGCGTCTGTTAACAAACTACTAGATCTTATTAAAACTTACAACGCAAATGAAAAAAATGAATGCAATGTTAGATTATCTTATGGAATTGTTGAATACGATACTCTGAAACATAGCTCGATTAAAAACATGTTAAATGAAGGCGCTCAATTAATACATGAAGACAAACAGCATAAAAAAAATGTAGTGCAAATTGCCATTAATCAAAAATTGCGCAACAAAGAAGACAGTAACAACAAGGTTAAGTCCCTGCAGTAACTGTTGCAGGAAGTTTCAATACCTGCCCAACACGCAGCTTATCTGAACGGAGATTATTCACTCTTCGCAAGTCAACCAAACTAACTTGATGGCGAATCGCAATGCCAGATAATGTATCTCCACTCTTGATGGTATACGTAGCATGAGAATTTATAGACGTTTGATTACTAGCTAATATTGCGTTCGGCGGCGAATGATCTTTTGTATAGCGACGCAACCCCTTAAGAATAGCTACTGCTAATTTTTGTTGATGGCTCGCGGTTTTTAAACGTTTCTCTTCTTGTGGATTAGAGATAAAAGCCGTTTCCACCAACACAGATGGTATGTCAGGTGACTTTAGTACTGCAAAACCTGCTTGCTCTACCTTATCCCGTAAAATATTACCTACTTGGCCGAGTTCTAAAAGAATATCTTCTGCTAAATCAATACTGGCATCGATGGTGGCCGTTTGTGATAAATCCACTAACACAGACTTCAGCACATCATCTTTATTTTCTAAACTCACTCCACCAATTTTGTCAGAGGCATTTTCGCGTTTTGCTAAAATGCGTGCAGCCTCACTCGTGGCACCATTTTGTGACAGCACATACACAGACGAACCTTTTGCTTTTCTATTGTGGGCAGCATCTGCATGAATTGAAATAAAGATATCGGCATTTTGTTGGCTAGCTTTTTTTATACGCCCCCTTAATGGAATAAAGGTGTCGCCACTTCGTGTCATATGTGCACGCATACCAGGTTCATTATCAATTAAGTTCTTTAGCCTTTTTGAAATCGACAAAACGATATCTTTTTCACGCGTACCACCACGGCCTATCGCACCCGGATCTTTACCTCCATGACCTGCATCGATAGCAACCACGATATCTCGATAACCTGCCTGCGGATCCTTCATTGCAATCACAGGTTCTAGTCTAGGCGTTGACACTTCACTAGATGTCGTTGCTTTGGTTGCAGACACCGCAGAAGTCGATGCGAGCGCGGTTGAAGAAGTTAAATCAATGACCAATCGATAGGCCTTCCCATCTGATGGCGGCAACAAGAAACTTTTTGGTGATACAGCAGAATTTAAATCAAAAACTACACGTAACTTTTCACTGGTTTTTTGAGCGTAGCGCACTTCTTTTACCAATACACCACCAACTCTACTTGCTTTAAGCTTGTCGTTAGCGTCACATTGATCAATATCCAGCACCACGCGATCTGGATTCTTAAGCACAAATACACTGTGCTTAACCGGTGAAGTTAAATCAAATACGATTCGTGTATTGCTAGCGCGATCTGCAATTCGCACATCACTGATCTTGGCAATATTTGTGGCTGAAAAAGACGAATAGCTCAACAATAATAAAAGGACTAACGAAAAACAGGTGGAAAGTTTAAGTAGACCTATACCTGATCTAACGAATCTAGTAGATCGAGAAAACTTTGTATTAGCTGATGAATGCAGTTGCACGAGAAGCAATAGTCCTTACAACAAGAAACCGGACTGAAAGTGTGACAAAATCAGATAAAATTGCAAGCAATAACTCTAGTAAAACTAATGACCTATATCTATTTATTAGAGCCTGATCTCATAATTCATCAATAATTGTCTGACCTTTGGTTGAATTTGCATGGTAATCCACAACACGGGATTCTTCCTGATATTCAAGGGTAATTATAAGATCCGCATTTGGCAACTCATCCCCCCCTCTCTCTGGCCATTCTATTAAGCTAATAATATCCGGCTCATCGACAAGTTCTCGCAAACCTATGTACTCAAGCTCTAGCGGGTCATTTAGGCGATATAAATCAAAATGATATAAGCGCATAGCTTCAAACTCGTAGCTTTCAACAAGTGTGAAGGTGGGACTTTTAACGTTACCACTATGTCCAAGCTTATTGATCAAGCCACGTGCAAACGTAGTTTTTCCACTACCTAAATCACCCTGCAAATGAATCATTAACGGCGGCTGACATAGCGCTGCAAACTTTGCTGCAAATTTCAGGGTGGCTTCCTCGCCCACCAATACAAGCTTACGTGTAGAAATACTCATGACCGCAATAATATCTAAGAATTTATCAACTTTCGTAACGGCACCAATAAGTCACTGGCCAACATGCCACGCATACCATCCTTAGCTGCCACATCTGCACTTTGTGCATGCAACTGCACGCCAAAACGCGCCGCATCATAAATAGTTAATCCTTGTGCTATCAGCCCTGCAATAATACCTGTCAACACATCACCCATTCCACCTGTAGCCATTCCAGGGTTCCCAGCAGTACATATCGAAACATCTTTCTCTTTCGCAACCAACGTACCACTACCTTTTAAGACGGATACCCCGCCATATTGATCCTGTAAAGCCTGCACTGATTGCAAGCGATTTTTTTGAACCACTTCTGTAGAGCTTTTTAATAAACGTGCCGCCTCACCAGGATGTGGTGTTAACACCCAAGTGTCTTTATGCAAAGATTCGCCCGCCAAAAGATTCAGCGCATCGGCATCAATAACCATAGGAATATTAAAATCCAATACGCGAGTAAACATTTCCTTAGCCCAAGCGTTTTGCCCCAATCCTGGGCCAACTGCGACCACAGTAGCGCGACGCAATAAAACACTTAACTCTTTTGATGAACTTACACTGTGCACCATAATCTCTCGACATGTTTGTAAGGCAGCCGCTGCATGTTGCGGAAGTGTTGCTACGGAAACCAGCCCACTACCAGTTCTTGCTGCAGCTTCAGCTGCAAGCATGACCGAGCCCGCCATCCCAGCGTTACCTCCAATCACTAACACATGACCGAAATCGCCTTTATGTGCATGCGCAGCACGATTGCTTAGCACGGCTTGTAAATCACTTAATTGAATAGAATGACTAGTAGATGACATTGTTTGGTAAACTTCTTTTGGTATTTGTAAATGGTTAAAAATGATCTTACCTGAATACTCTCGTCCTGCTGCAGTTAATAACCCAAGCTTCATACCCACAAACGTTTGCGTGATATCTGCACGTATAGCATCGCCCAATGGAATTCCATTATTTGCATCCAAACCAGATGGAATATCTATACTCAATTTTGGCGCGGTATGTTGATTAACTAACGTAATGGCCGCTTTATATTTCCCCTTAACCTCTCGAGACAATCCGGTTCCCAATAAGGCATCTACAATTACATCACATTTTGCAATTTCCTTATTCTCAAATGCAACACAACATCCACCGTCTTCAATAAACTGGCCATGGGCTATTTTTGCATCACCTTGCAAGTTTGCATGATCTCCCACCTGTATAGCTTCAACCTTAAAACCAGCAGCTAAAGCCAATTTAGCTAACAGATACCCATCTCCGCCATTATTACCCGTACCAACCAACACAATGATATGGTTGGCTTCGGGCCAAGCAGTTTGTAGTTCATTAAAAGCAGATTCAGCAGCTCTATGCATCAAAGTAAAACTAGGAATATTAAAATCTTCGATTGCCGTGCGATCTAATTCACGCACCTGGCCTCTTAAATAAATTTGATTTTTAATTTCCGACATATATTAATTATACGTAAGCAATGAACAGTACAACTACAGATTTCTCAAAACTTGCACAAGACATAAGAATCTGGAGCAAAGAGCTTGGCTTTGATGAAATAGGCATTACCAACACAGATTTAAGTGACCATGAAGCACACTTAATGAACTGGTTAGCCGCTGGCTATCATGGCGAAATGCAGTACATGGATCAACATGGCACCAAACGCTCGCGCCCCGACGTCCTCATTCCTGGGACCATTCGCATTATTTCTACACGCATCAACTATCAAACACCCGATGCAACGAATGAGGAAGATGTACTCAATAATCATGAACAAGCCTATATCTCTAGATATGCACTGGGCCGTGATTACCACAAAGTTATTCGCAAACGCTTACAAAAGCTTGCGGATAAAATTGCCAAAAAGGTTGGCCCATTTGGCTATCGAGCTTTTGTCGATAGCGCACCCGTATTAGAAAAAGCACTTGCTGAAAAAGCAGGACTAGGCTGGATTGGCAAACATACTAATTTAATTAACAAAGAATGCGGCTCATGGTTCTTTTTGGGTGAGCTCTACACAGATTTACCATTACCCATCGACCAACCAGTAGACGAACATTGTGGTACCTGCAATAAATGCATAGAGGTTTGCCCCACTCAAGCCATTATTGCACCATATAAATTAGATGCGCGACGCTGTATTTCATACCACACAATTGAACTTAGAGAAGCCATCCCCATTGAATTTAGAAAAGCAATGGGCAACCGAATTTATGGTTGCGATGACTGCCAACTCTATTGCCCCTGGAACCGCTTTGAACAAAAAAGTGAGTTAGCTGATTTTGCTGTCCGAAATAATTTAGATGCACCTGAACTGATTAATTTGTTTAACTGGAGCGAAGAAGATTTTTTAAATAACACTGAAGGATCAGCCATTCGGCGCATTGGTTATGAATGCTGGCTAAGAAATATTGCCGTCGCATTAGGTAACGCACCCAGCAATTTAAAAATCATCAACGCTTTACAAGAAAAACAATCCCATCCAAGTGAATTAGTGCGTGAACATGTTGAATGGGCGCTAGACCAGCACAAGACTGTATCAGGCTAATTTTTCTATTTTAAATAACTAATCGCAGGCGACCAGTAACGAATATTGGAATATCTAAAAATTAATGAATAACATGTATAGGTTTAAGCGCTTGTCTACCTTGAAATTCTATATAGATACAGAAAACTCCTTGATCGTTATTTACCGTCCCAATAACGGCGTCCCCACTTCTAATCGCACACAACATTGATAACTCAGACTCACAAAATGCTCGTGCGACAACGGCAATATTTTGCATGACAGCAGTCTTGATTCTTTCATATTCATCAGGATTAAAATTGACTAATGCCCGATTGACCAGAGGCTCTGGCTCTAATGTATGGCGTTGGTCTAAATCCATAATACGGTCCTCCTTATTATTAATACTTGCAAAGCTTAATGCGAATCATTATCATTTGCAAGTAGATAAATGGAGTAATTATGACTTTTTTCATTAACGCCTGGTTAGAACGAGAAAACCCTATTTTAGAATTGCGAGAATGCTCTACCAATAGAATGGTTTATCGCCTTGAAGGAGAGACATTAAACGAGTGGTTAAATAATGGTGAGCTTACGGCAAGTGATCTCAACAACTGCAAATATACACATTCAGTTATTAGAAACTTATTACTAAAAAGTATTACCAAAGAAAGTATTAAGGAAGATTTTGTGGAAGATAAAAAAAATGCGAAATCGAATAATGTAATTAATTTTTCAAATAAATTTAAAACATCAAGCAAAGAGAACAATAATATTAAGAGGACAAATAATATTGTCTATCTTTTCTCAATATTTAACCAAAGGTTTTTAAATCAGTTAAATAATGCCATCTACTAGTTAAATTTTTTGCATTGCTTGATATGCAGTATTGATTTTGTTCATAAATATTTACTTATTACTTTTATAATAATCAATCAAGCCAGCAGTGGATGAATCTTCATCGGCAACCTGCTTTTCATTCTGAATTTTATCCAACAAATTATTAGCCAGACGCTTACCCAGCTCAACACCCATTTGATCGAACGAATTTATATTTAGCAGGACGCCATACACAAATGTTTTATGCTCATACATAGCCAATAACATGCCTAAAGAATACGGGTTCAGTTCTTTTAACAAAAACGTATTACTAACATGATTTCCTGCAAAAACTTTATGTTTTGCATACTCATCTTCACCCACCTCTTCTAGCGTCTGCCCCTGCATTAACGCCTGGGTTTGACCAACCATATTGGCTAACAACATATCATGCTGCATTTGGTTCTCGTTTGAAGATTTAGCCACACCAATGAAATCACAACTCACGTTACGAGTCCCCTGATGCAATAACTGGAAAAAACTATGCTGTGCATTAGTGCCCACATCACCAAATAATATTGCAGAACTTGGTATATCTAATAGATTACCTTCTCGATCTACAGATTTTCCATTACTTTCCATTACCAATTGCTGCAGGTATGCAGGCAAATAAGTTAGCCGCACATCATAAGGCAAAATGGCGTGAGCAGATGAACCAATGAAGTGTTGATTCCAAATATCTAACAAAGCCATTAGCACAGGAATATTTTTATCCGCCGGTTCATTATTGAAATGCTCATCCATCGCATGCGCCCCATTGAGCAAATTTTTATATGCATCCATACCCAAGAACAAAGCAATAGACAAACCTACTGCAGACCACATTGAATACCTGCCACCAATTTCATCCCACATCGGAAAAATATTATCTTCTGCTATACCAAACTTACGTGCCTTCTCTACATTTGCAGTAACTGCAACAAAATGATCTTCATTCTTTATGTTCTCACTTCTCAATAACCATTTTCTTGCAAACTTAGCATTAGTAAGTGTTTCCTGGGTAGCAAAGCTCTTCGAAGTAACGATAAATAATGTATTACCCGGATTAAGCTTGCGCAATACACGATTAATTTCTTCCCCATCCACATTCGCGACAAAGTGAACATTTAAATTTGGGCTCGCTACCCCTTGCAATGCATCACAAACAAACATTGGGCCAAGATGGGAGCCACCAATGCCTATATTTACAACATCTGTGATATTAGATTTTTTTACTTTCTCAGCGAACGCCTCAACTAACAACAAAACAGCAAGTTGTTTTTTAGTTAATGCAGAACTTTTATTTTCTAAATCACGTAATGCTGTGTGTTGCACGGCGCGATTCTCAGTAAAGTTTATTTTCTCTCCAGAAAACATTTTATTACGCCATGTCGGCCCATCACATTCCTCAAATAATGCAATAAGTTTACTCAGCGTAACTTCGTTAATTCGATTTTTTGAATAATCAAATAATAAACCATCTAGCTCAAGCGAAAATTTTGAGAATCGATTTGCATCTTGTGCAAACATTTCTCTCATGGACTGTGATTTTATTTCTTCAAAATGCGAAGCAAGAGCTTTATATGAAAATAAGTTGCGCATAGCTATTGGATAATATTTAATTTCAGGCAAAAAATAAGGGCGCATATAGCGCCCTTAGCATTTTCAATATTCTTAAAACTAAGGCAAATACTAATAAGTGCCGTTCTTAAGATGACTGAATAAATTCAATTGAGCTGCAATGTTAATAACAAAGGCCAGCACTATGCACAAAACGATCATAATCCACATAATTTTCTCCTAAATAAATATAAGATCATCTAAATTTGTAATTCGATAGGTAAAGTATACTGATTTAGCGCGTTTGTAACAGTAGGTTGTCGATTAAACGCGCCTTCCCCAGCCAGGCCGCCACTAAAACTACAATAGAATCAGTACTATAGCTTGCTGGCTTGAAACTTTTTGCGTCGCGAATCGTTACATAATCTGGTCGAAATCCAACCTGTGAGAGCCTTTCCATTGCCTGTTTTTCTATGTCATTAAAGCTCTGAGACTCTGATTTAATTTGGGCTTTTACATATAGCAATGTTTCGTATATTTGTGTGGCTTGAGCTCTCTCATCCAAGCTCAAATATGAGTTACGTGAACTATAGGCAAGCCCATCCTCTTCACGCTGGGTGGGCACTTGCGCTATATGAATTGGAAAACCCATATCTTCAACTAAGCGCTTAATGATGGTTAACTGTTGAAAATCTTTTTCACCAAAAACGGCTACATCCGGAGTAACAATATGGAATAGCCTTGCAACTACTTCAACAATACCATCAAAAAAACCGGGACGAAATTTTCCACACAGTTGGTCATTCAGTGAATGTTTTATTATTTCTTTCTGAGGACGATGTGCCTCTGCATACACTTCATCATGCTCTGGCATAAACACTAAATCTACATGTTCCGCTTGCAAGGCAGCAAGATCTTGCTTCAACGTACGCGGGTATGCATGTAAGTCTTCAGTACGATCAAATTGCAACGCATTGACAAAAATACTACACACTACTTTGTCACCACACTCATGCGCATGCTGCATGAGTGCTAAATGTCCATCGTGGAGATTACCCATGGTGGGCACTAAAACAATTCTGTTGCCTTGATTTTTCCATGCAGTAATTTGCTTGCGTAATTCAGCAACAGTAGTTTCGGTTTGCATGCAGCAGATATAAAATGATTTAGAATAAATTTACTGAGAGAAATAACAAATTAGACTAACTGGGTAAGCTAAAAAATTTGACAAACTGGTCTAACCAGGGAACTTTTGATTTTTTACATCTTGCACATAACGTTCAATTGCAGAATGAATACTATCCGTTTCTGCAAGAAAGTTTTTTGCAAACTTAGGCGTCGTACCATGTGTTATACCAAGCACATCATGCAATACAAGAATTTGGCCATCACAATGTGCACCAGCACCTATCCCAATAACAGGTATAGTAGACTGCTGTGTAATTTTTTGCGCCAAAGTTTCTGGCACACACTCTAGCAACAACATATCTGCACCGGCTGCTTGCAAACTCTTTGCACTTTCTATTAATTCATTCGCGCTAGCCTCATCTTTGCCTTGCATAGCATAGCCGCCCAACTTATGAATATATTGTGGGCGCAACCCTAAGTGTGCACAAATTGGGATTCCACAGTCACTAAGCTCCTGCACAATACTCACCTGTCGTATCGATGCCTCAAGCTTTACCATTTGCGCACCGCCCAACTGAATTAAATCAGTTGCATTCGCTAAGGCCTGGTCAACATTGGTATAAGACATAAATGGTAGGTCTGAAATAATAAATGCTTGTTTAGCTGAACTGCTTACACACTGACTATGATAGATCATATCTTCCATGGTGACGGAGACCGTACTATCTTGTCCTTGCACCACCATGCCCAGCGAGTCACCAATGAGGATGACATCCATTCCTGTCTGATCGAGAATGGCAGCAAAACTTGCATCATAGGCAGTCAAACACGCTATTTTCTCGCCACTTGTTTTCATAGCGTGCAACTGCGTAAGCGTTATGTTTTGGTTTGGCTTATGAATGCTCATTTTAAATCAGATCAATTAGAACTATCTAGCTCACAAAAGGGAGTGGATTAAAGTAACGCTTGCCTGCCTCAGTATTTAATATTTCACTTAACAATAACTCATAGTCTTTATCGTTATTAATAAAATCAATATCACTCGCATTTACAATTAAGCAAGGCGCATCATTATAATCATAAAAGAATTTTGCATAGGCCTCATTTAGTTGTTCAAGGTATGCAGTCTCAACTAAACGCTCATAGCCGCGTCCACGCTTACGTATTCTTTGCAGCAGTATTTCAACCGGTGCTTGCAAATACACTACTAAATCAGGTTTTGGTGCATCTATTGTTAAGTGTGAATAAATTTGTTCATATAACTCATACTCACTTGCATTCAATGTTACTTGTGCGAATAAACGATCTTTCTCAATCAAAAAATCAGCCACACGTACTGGAGAGAAAATATCAGCTTGCTTAAATTCTTGCAGCTGCCTAGAGCGCTGTAATAAAAAATGCAATTGGGTAGAAAGCGCTGCCTCACGTGGATTTTGGTAAAATCGTTCTAGAAATGGATTATCATCCACATCTTCAAGTAACAACGTTGACCCAAACTCATCAGACAAACGCTGCGCCAAACTGGTTTTACCTACACCAATAGGTCCCTCTACTACGATGTATTTAAGATTATGCTTGATCATTAATAATTATTTAACTTTAATAACTTATATGGCGGCAATTGCTCAATCAGACCCTCAACCGCACCCTTACCAGGAATAATGAGGTCCGCTTGTAGCTCTTGTAAAGGGATTAGTACAAATTCTCGTTCAGCAACACCATAATGCGGGATTTGAAGCGTCTTAGTATCTATTTGCTCATCAGCAAATAGAATAATATCTAAATCTAGGGTTCTTGGCCCCCATCTTTCGTCCTTTCTTTGTCTTTGATGCCTTTGCTCAATAGCTTGAAGCTCTACTAGCAAAGCTTGAGGCGCAAGACTTGTCGAAATTTTCGCCACCGCGTTAATGTAATCAGGCTGATCGGATGGCCCCATCGGCTTACTCACATACAGACTAGAAGCTTCAACCAGACTCGTTTCAGTAATAGAATTTAATTCTTGCAGCGCCGTAGCCACTTGTTGCTTGGGGTCTGATAAATTACTACCCAAGCCTATATACGCATCAACCGCTTGCATCACACTTACTTAATAATATCTAAAAGATTTATTGACAGGACTTAATGGTAGGTTTTCTTTTTAGCATGCTTGGGATTTCCAGCAGCTCCTTGCTTACCCATTCTAACTTGAGAATCACGCACCATCTTTTTGCGTGTAACGTCATCGACATCTTGGAAAACCGTCCACCATTCACATAGCTCATCAACAGGTTCACCCGCACTTGAACGTAAGCATAAAAAATCATAGGCAGCCCGAAAACGATCATGCTCAAATAATTGATACACCCGCTTTCCACGACGATTAAAAAAACGATGTTGCAAATTCCAAATATCTCGCATTGAGAAAGAGAAACGTTTAGGAATTGAAGTGTATGGTAATTGAGAAAGTATAGTGTCTTTTACTGATGCATCATGAGCCACTTGTGGCGAGAGGCCATCAAGCTCTAATTGCTTGCTCATGTTGCGCATTGGCCCCCACAAAAACACAGCATATAAAAATGCAGGCGTTACAGACTTCCCAGACCGAATACGGTCATCAGTATTTTCTAACGCTAAATTTACTAAGTTATTAAACGAGCTGTTTTTTAATTCCAAAGCTTGTTCAGTCAATGGGAACATATGCCGAAACAAATCAAACTCACGTAGAGCTTGGAAAGTCTGATGAGCAAAACCACCATGAAACAACTTAATCATTTCATCAAACAAACGTGCAGAAGGTACTTCAGACAACAAGCTCCCTAAACGAAGAATGGCATCTTTTGCGCTTTCTTCAATTTCAAAGTTTAATTTTACAGCCAACCTTACCGCTCTCAACATGCGCACCGGATCCTCACGAAAGCGTAAATCAGGATCACCGATAACACGTAAAATTTTTGCGTCTACATCTTGTAGACCATTCACCATATCTAGAATCTGATTTTTTTCAGAATCATAAAACAATGCATTAACCGTGAAATCTCGTCGAAACGCATCTTCTTCAATGCTGCCATAGGTGTTGTCGGCAATAATGCGGCCTTGTGTGTTCACACTAGCCGTACTCGGCGCACGGAACGTAGCCACCTCGGTATAACCACCTTCAAAATAAACATGAACGATACGAAAACGCCTGCCAATAATTCGACTATGTTCAAATAACTCGCGTGCGTTTTCAGGTGTAGCATCGGTGGCAATATCGAAATCTTTAGGATGAAGATTTAGCAGCAAGTCACGTACACCGCCGCCTACGATATAGGCCTTATACCCTGCAGAATGGAGTGTTGAGATTACATCCTGAGCACCCTCACATATCAAATTAGTATCGATAGAATGCTCGAGCACACCATTGCTCAACGTATTATCATGTATTTGATCTAACTTTTTCATGCCCTAAATGACCTTATGGTCAGCTCAATTAATCAATAAAATCTTTAACTTATCATAACATTTAAAGCCAATATCTCTAATTTAATGGCGCTAAATTAAGTCGATATTTGCTTAATATTTGTGCATCTCAAACCGTTTTAACGGTCTAAATTCTTCATGATTTTGCTTGCGATAGTGAACAATAAATTTTCTATTCTTCATATCAACTTAACTATCATCATGTTAAAATTTCGACCTAGAATTCACACATCTAGTATATGAGGTACATCAATGACACCACTTGTAGATAACGCTAACATTCTTAGATTTGATGAACAAAGAATCTCCCCAGTTATTTTACTCGCAACTTGGTTGTTTTTAGGTCTCGCGACATATGGCTACGCCATGTTCAAAATTTGGGCCCCGCAACTTACACAATCACTATTGATCATTACATAAAAATTATTGCAGCGATAATGACTGTAAAAGCCATTATCGTATATAACAAAACACACAATTACTAAAGCACTTAAATTGCTGTCAAAAGTAATATGAACTCTGAATACATCAACGAACGTAGAGAGCACGATGACCGCCGTATTACGGATAATGCTCCACCCTTTCCGTTTTTTGATAGCGAGCAAACCTTGGTTCGAGAAAACAGGCGAAGGATGCCTGACCGAAGAATCAATAATATTCAGATTGACAATAACGAAGAATCCACAAAAGAAGCTACAAGGTTATTTCTTTGGCACAAAGAAGAAGTCTGTGAATTGTTTCCAAGCACAGATGAAATCATTGTCGGTCGCGCGCAAGCATGCGAACTAATTTTTCAAAATAAATACACCTCACGCCAACATGCAAGATTCAAATTTGAAAACGGCGAATTCACAATAACCGACCACAGCACCAATGGCACATACATCAAAAATGATGAAGGCGAAGTATTTTTAATGGGTGAAAAAATGGAATTGCATGGTAGTGGAATCGTCAGCTTAGGCACGCCAATCGAATATGTAGAAAAAGACGTTATTCACTATTTTTGCCCATAATCTTACAAAATTCTAATACCCCATATTACAATACCCACATACGCTCCATCTCAGCTCATCCTGTTTCCCCTCAAGCCATCACTCGCCCTATCCGAAAGGTAAAATTTAGCTATTTCACGCTGCTTTAATCGGGATATTTCTACCATACGGCTAGAGAATAGTCTTAAGGTATTCAAAGTGTTAGCTATTTCCGCATACTTTGACATTGAATAATATATCCTCCTAATTAATGAACGAACGCAGAAAACAAGAAAGACGCCGATGGGGCAGGAAAGTCACTTATCCATTCATTGATAGTGAAGGCGTGCTGGTTACCAAAAACCGTCGAAGAAAAAT
>JBGCDX010000002.1:0-6391 GCA_045105815.1 Gammaproteobacteria bacterium | reverse complement strand
GTTAAAAATTTTTTAAGTGATTGAAACTGATTTATCTGAATCAATGCATATATTTGACAATATACACCAAATAAATCATTCAAAGTCTTATCAAGGATAATAGTAGAACATGAAATTAAAGCTATTTTTATTGCTGTCTTGGACACTGATAACTGTTGTCACCTGGAAAGCCGTTACACTGTTGGGTATAAATTGGCCAAGTGTATTTTTTGGCGATATTTTGAATCACCCATGGCGCGCTCAATTCAATATAGATTTTTTAATCCATTTGATACTTTTTGCATCGTGGGTGGTGTGGAGAGAACGCTCCAAAATAACCGGTGCAATATGCGGCTTCTTGTGCATCTTTGGCGGAGGCTTATTTGGTTTCCTTTACTTACTGTTTATTAGCTTCCAATCAAAAGGTAATGCAAGTACATTTTTTATGGGCATGCATAACACACACCAAATCAACTAAGAACAACTGTCATTTCTTTTGCACTTCTATATATAATTCAGCCGTAATAGCGTCGAGATTAACGTTACGTACTTTATAAATGGCGCGCCCAGAGAGATTCGAACTCCCGACCACCTGGTTCGAAGCCAGGTACTCTATCCAGCTGAGCTATGGGCGCATAATTAGATTATAACGGGTTGCTAGATGATTTGGTTTAGATCAATATCTATATAATGGCTAATTTGAACAAACAGTACCCAAAACTATTAGCTTTTCTTCACTTATTTTACCCCAAGCTCTATCAACAGCTGAGCCCACATTCTGAAAAAGCAGACATTGTTGAAGCTAATTTAATTTGTTCAAATAACACTCAATCCTACCAAGCGATCATATACAGTGAAGATGTCGCTAAAGAGGGAGAGTCGTTTGAAATATACACTGGAAAAAATTCTGTAGCGCCCTATTCTTGGGATTGGCGTTGGGTATTTGCAGTAAAAATACTGTTTTCTGACAAGGTTGTGTTCCCAATTAAATTTAAGCAAAAAGTGATTGCGTTACCTACCGGTAAACATCCACTTACAGATGTTTTTTTTAATATCATCCAAGATGAATTTGAGTCTATTATCAAAGAAATGTTAAATCAGTCATCACAAGATCACTTATCTTTACATGAAAGTTTCACCAAGCATCTTGAATCAGTAAACCTGTAGCAATACCTTCTAACTAGGTTTTATTAGTTTTAATTCCTTAGTGTTTACATGAGCACTTACCTTGGGCAACGAGGATTCTATACGCGTAATCACATGTTCTGATGTAGCGCGGTATGATGTCAATTTCCCACCAAATATAGAAAGAAGACGTGGCTTACTTTTACGGTCTCGCAAGTAAATGGTTTCTCGCGAACGCTGGTTAGCATTCTTCTCATTCCTAGGAAGCACTCTTAATCCAGCGAACTTACCACTAATCTTCAGACTCTGATTTTTATAATCGGGAAAGTATGTATAAAAGGCCTCCAATAGGTACTCAACTTCACTCTCTAGAGGAGTCGTTCCACTCGGATCACCATTAAAGATACTCTCTGTAGTGCCTATCATGGTCTCCCCATACCAAGGCATTACAAATACAGGCCGTTTATCTTTAGGACTTTCAATATAAAATATAGTCTCGCCCATATGAATTGGTAAAACTATATGCGCACCTTGCACTAGGTCTACTTGCACGTTTTTTTGTTTAGGATGCACGTTATCAACTACCTTAGCCGCCCACGGACCTGCAGCATTAACTATTACCTTGCTAGCCAATACACATTCTTTATTTAGTTCATCTATATAACATACCTTGCCTTTATCATTTTCTAATTGAATACTTGCAACTTTTGCATTTAAAATTAATTCAGCTCCATTTTGTTGTGCTGAATTCATCACTGCTTGAGTAAGCAATCTATCATCTGTTTGTGCTTCATAATATTGGTACACAGCACGTAGATTATGCGTATCAAGTCCATGCAATTGACTCCATTTATCTTTTTTAACCTTATTAAATCGCGCATCTTCACTTAAATTACCTAGCAACGCATATATAGACAATCCTGCACGAATCATCCATGGGGAACGCTTAGAATTGTTATAAATAGGGAGGTAAACTGGGGTGAGTTTGACCAAGTCTGGAGCATTATTAAGTAAGTAACTTCGCTCTAGTAAACATTCACGCACTAAAGAAAATTCAAATTGCTCTAAATAACGCAAACCTCCATGAATGAGCTTGCTTGACCGTGAAGAGGTTCCTTCTGCTAAATGGTCATACTGCTCTAGCAATACCGTTTTATAGCCACGCGCGGCAGCTGCCTGAGCAACGCCCACTCCGTGTATCCCTCCGCCTATAATCGCAACATCGTATTCCATAAATTATTCAGAAAAATATTCAGAAGCATTTAGCTTAACGATATCACCTGTTTCAATAAGGTCGACACCCTGCTCCAATAATTCATATGCAAATGAAGGATTCATAATGTCGTATAACACCCACTTCCAAGATCCTTTCCATAATTCTGACGGTCTGTTTATTTTCTTAACATTACAGAAGATGTAATTTGGTTGCATTGTATTCACAATTTTTAGCTGCTCTTGATCATAATCCGTTAACACCCAGCCTACAGGGTAATTACCTTGTTTCTTTGCATGCTCCACCACTTGTCTTACAAATGAAATCACTACTATATTGAACTTTGCCTTAACCAGGTTTTTTAAAACTACCTCTACAACGGATTCAACACTCAAATGCTCAAGACATTGTCTTTTAATTTCAACAAATAAAGTTATATCTGGATAACTATTTAATACTTCAACCGTTCTTTCTAATGTGGTGAGATTGAGAAGTGATTGTGACTCTTTATCTTTGAGTGGTGTTAATACACGCTGTGTTAATAAGTATTCAGAAGAACTTTCATATACGCTTTTATTAATACCTGTGGTTCGAACTAAATTATCATCATGAATAACAATAGGTAGATTATCTTTAGAAAGTTGAATATCAAGCTCAATATACTTAAAACCCAATTTAGCTGCAGCACATAACGCAAGCAAACTATTTTCAGGATACGTAGCCATATCACCACGATGGGCGACTAGTCGATCTTTCATATCTCTCAACTCACCAATTCATTCATCGCTATTACAAACTGCTCAAAACGAGCATGAATTTTTTTATCCTCTTTAGGAAGGTACTCCTTACTTTCTAGTAATTCCCATTCAGGCCGCTGCATCGCTAACCACGCAGCACCACGCGAAGTTGCTTCTTTAAAGCCTGATACAGTTACTGTCATAGCACATAGATTAGCTAAACTTTGACATAAATGTTCATCTCTACTCATACCTCCAGCAATCAAAAGCTGATTAGTTTTAACACTATTTCTCTGCATCTCATGCAAGTTAATTACCAATAAAAAAATAATACTTTCCATCAATGCTGCCATACATTGTTCTATAGAATAATCTTTGAAACTTTTATTGGCATCTAAAAATCTTGGTTGCACATGACTACACCAGAACGGAGAGCCTAAGCCTCCTATAGTATTTAAGAATATAGGCACATCCTTTACATTTTTCCAAGGCACAGACTCTATACCCCTAACCCCCCACTCATCTTCTACCCAACTCATTGCTGCACCTGCACCATTTACAGTACCTTCTAATGCATATTCTTGTTGACGATCTGAGCTATACGTAATGCTTGCAAGTAATTTTGTATTTAATACTGGTACATGTTTGCTTTGCGCCAATACAAACGCACCTGTACCCACATTAATAAATGTGGTTTGATCATTTAGATCACCATAACCATATACAGCACTATTTTGATCTCCATTTACCAATACCATAGGATAATCAGATATTTTTAGATTCCCATAATGATGCGTGTTGGGTACTGGAAGAGGCAAATCTTGCTTACTGATAGAAAAGGCACTCAACAGATCATCATCCCAATCATTGCTTTGCAAATTCCACAACAAAGTCCGGTGTGCATTCGCATAATCTACAAAACTTGGCTGTTGTTTGAGTAGATTAAAAATCAAATAAGAAGCTAATGGGCCATACTTAAGGTTTTTTTTCTGTTTGGCTTGTTTTACATTAGCATCATTTTTAAGAAGCCACTGCAGCTTTGATGCGCCATAGTGTGCAGATAGTGGCAAACCTGTTTTTTCTTTAACTACACTCTCATTAATAGAAAAATTCTCTAATCTATCTTGTGCTCGCGTATCAAGCCAACTTAATGCAGGTGAAATTGCATCACCCGTTGAAGCATCCCAAGCAATTACTGTTGATCTCTGTGTAGTTAATGCAACCCCAATATCGCTAAGTTGATGTTCTAAAACATAATTGTATGCATCTTGAAGCACTTTTTCACAAGATTTGAGAATCTGTGGTCCATCTTGTTCGATCTGGCTTGACTGACGATAAAAAAGATCTATTTTTTGCTGTGATTTAAAAAGAGACTCACCAGCACAGTTATAGATAATGGCACGAGTAGAATGCGTGCCTTGGTCGATGACGATTATATTAGAATACGTCATGATCAGAATGTATATGAAGTTATATTTTACGCTTTAAGTAGTACACCAAACGAAATCCAAGCAATACTGCTAATATTATAGCGTAGATCATTGGTTCACGTGTATCCACTTTAACCATCCACCAAAAATGCAATACCGCGAGCATTGCAATGAAGTAAACAAGTCGATGCAGTTGTATCCAACGATACTGCAACCGCTCCACCATCTTATTAGTTGAGGTGACCGCTAATGGAATAAGTAAAATAAATGCTGAAAAACCCGCCGTTATAAATGGCCGTTTAAATACATCATCAATAACTGCACTGAAATCAAAAAACTGGTCTAACACAATATATGAAGTCAAATGCATGCAAACATAGAAGAATGCAAATAATCCAACCATTCGCCGATACTGAATGATATTGTTCCAGCGTGTAATTCTTATCAGTGGTGAAAAAACCAAGGTTAGTAATAATATCCTAAGCGCCCAATCACCTGTATATCGGTTAATGGTTTCAATAGGATTGGCACCAAACCCTTCCGAATAGAAGCTATACGCGAGCATTGCCAGAGGTACTAGCAGTAAAATAAAGAGCACGGGCTTAATTTTTTTGCCCGATTGTAGAGTCAACACTATTTTTTGGGTGTTATTATATATTTTATAAATTTCTGATTAAAAATGTTCCTTGAGATCCATACCAGAATACAAGCTAGCAACTTCATCCGCGTAACCATTAAAGGGTAAAGTCTCACGCTTCAAAAACTCCCCAATTCTGCGCTCCCGCTTTTGACTCCAACGTGGGTGGTCCACGGTAGGGTTCACATTGGAATAAAACCCATATTCTCTAGGCCCTGCAATATTCCAACTGGTAGCGGGTTGTTCTTCAAGAAAATTAATACTTACAATCGATTTAATACTTTTGAATCCATATTTCCAAGGTACAATTAATCGTAGCGGCGCACCATTTTGATTAGGCAATTCTTTTCCGTACAAACCTACCGCTAAGATAGTTAATGGATGCATCGCCTCGTCCATACGCAATCCTTCTCTATATGGCCACTCTAGTACTTGACGACTTTGTCCAGGCAAATTATCTGGATCAAGTATGGTTTTAAACTCTACATACTTTGCTTTTGAGGTTGGTTTGAAGCGTTTTAAGATCGGCCCAAGCTCTACTCCTACCCATGGCACTACCATCGACCACGCCTCAACACAACGTAAGCGATAGATTCTTTCTTCTAGCTTTCCAGGTGAAATAAAATCTTCTAATGCAAACTCGCCAGTTTCTTCACACTCACCCGAAACTAAAACGTTCCATGGCTTCACTTTAAGAGCCTGTGCATTACGCTTAGGGTCACCTTTATCTAAACCTAACTCATAAAAATTGTTATAACTAGTGATTGCATCTTGAGGCGTCAATTCATCTTTAGTCGAAAAATCACTCTTAATAATATTATCAAAGCCAATGTCTGCAGAACCGATAGTTGGCAACATAAATGACGGCGCCATAGATAACGCTGTGATCGATGCTGATTTTTGCAAAAACTTGCGGCGATCCTGATATACAGCCTGGTCGGTAATGTCTGATTCTATTAAATCATTTGGCTTTTTAGATTTTATCAACATATACAACGTCCTGGTGGTTATCGCTTTTATAGATGTATTTAGAACTCATTCTATAATAAGGGTTCAACATAAAATAGACCGTTTACACAACACATCTGTGTTATACAAACAATGACCTCACCAAATAGCGATTAAAAATCAATCAACTACAGATTTTCTGTTATACGAATTTAGTAAATTAACAAGATCCTTTGGATCAAATGGCTTCTCAAAAACACCTATTGCACCATTTTGAATGGCGATATCGTGCACGGCCCCATGCATCGCAGTAATAAAGACG
>JBGCDX010000001.1:0-57587 GCA_045105815.1 Gammaproteobacteria bacterium | reverse complement strand
GCGATGCAGTTAGTGCTTACCGAAAGTTTTATTTGGGTGAAAAAATGAAGTTTGCAAAATGGACACGCAGAAAACCACCATTTTGGGTGAATGAAATACTTAAATAATAGCTCTTGTTCTAATAATTTTTCTTTAAAAAATATATTCCACAACCTCCATACCATGCTTTTCTTCATATGCTTCCCAAAGCTCACTAATTTGTTTTTCTTCCTCAGGATGTAGCATCTCGCCCGATAATTCCGTTAACGGTTTAAGCACAAAGTTATAACGCAAAATATCAGGATGAGGTAGATTTATACCATCCATTTGCATGACTAAATCACCATACAACAATTGATCTAAATCTAGTGTTCGTGATTCAAATTTTTCTTTTCCACGCGTGCGATCGTGATCTGACTCAATCTTTTTTAGGACCTGACTAATCTCTAATGGAGATTCATCAGTATCAAAACCAACTACTAAATTATGGAAATCTTCGCCATCAAAGCCGACTGATTTAGTCTCATATACATTGGAAATATCAAGGTCACCAAAACACTTTCTCAGCGCCTTAACTGAAGATGGAATATTTTTACCTACATCGATATTACTACCGATGCTGACATATACACGGGCCATCAATTGGTACGCTCGCCACGCTCGATAGTAATACCCACATCACGAGAACCCCGCACTGCTCCTGGCTTGCTAATGGTGACCTTCACCCAGGGAATATTGAATTCATAGATCAGAATTTCGCTTACCTTTTCTATCATCGTCTCAATCAGCTCATAGCGGCTATCTTCAACAAATTGAATGATCCTCTTGGAAATAGACTTGTAGTCTAGTGTGTCCTCTATAGCGTCGCTAGCAGCCGCCTTGGCGATATCTGTGCCCATTTCTAGGTCTATACGCACTTTCTGTTTAATGCGCTTTTCCCATTCAAATATGCCGATAGTAGCGTAGATTTCTAAATCACGTAAAAATATTGTGTCCATTGCTTAAATGTATCGCTTATTTAGTATGTGTGACAATTAATGGCCTAAAAAGGGCTATATGTCTTATTTATTAGGGGGGCTCGCTTGTGCCATTTTAGTGATTCTGTTATCTTCACGCGCCCTATTTGAATGGTTTTAGAGTAAATATCATGTCTCGAGTTTGTCAGGTAACCGGAAAACGACCAGTCGCTGGTAATAACGTATCCCACGCCCATAATAAAACACGTCGTCGCTTTATGCCTAATATTCAAACCCACCGCTTTTGGGTTGAGAGTGAAAACAGGTGGGTGAAACTTCGCCTTTCAACTAAAGGTATGCGCATCATTGATAAGAACGGCATCGACGAAGTTCTAGCAGATGTTCGTAAACGTGGAATTAAGGTGTAATCCCCATGGCTAAATCCGTACGAGAAAAAATCAAATTAGTATCGAGCGCCGGTACAGGACACTTCTATACCACTAGTAAAAATAAGCGCACGATGACCGAGAAACTGGAAATGAAGAAGTACGATCCAGTGGTTAGAAAACACGTAATGTACAAAGAAGCGAAAATCAAATAAACAAAGGCCAATTAGGCGTCAGTCGCATCAAAACTATCAATCTATATGATAGATAGTCCCCAATAAATTCTAGAATAGTTACATTGCAGGGTGCAAAGCATATCCACGTAGGCTTTGTGCGAAATCCTGAAGCACTTTAATTCCAGTAGCTTCTGCTTCTTTACACCATTCAATAATAGCTTGAATCATGCGCTCATGGCTTGCATGCGTCTCCCCCCACAGGTCCTGTAGCTTACGACGCATTTCATAAACCGTGTGTAGTGTTTCACTATTCTGTAACAGATCTTGCAAATGCTCGCGATGAGATTCCTTCATGCGACTGTCTTCACGCACTAAAGCTGTGCGCATTTGACTAACTAATTTCTGGTAGCGGTTTTGTAAATTGGGTAATTCAGCATGAAAAGTAGGCAAGGTCACTTTGTGAGCATATTCTGCCATGACATGAAGTTTGCTAGAAACCATCGCTTTTGCAGTGTCCAAATCAATAATATTTTTATTAATTAAATGCGTAGGTTGTGGTGCGCGTCTACGTACTTTTGCTAAACCCACTACACTAAGCAGCTGTATATAAACCCAGCCGATATCCAACTCCCACCACTTACTGGAAAATTTAGCTGAACTTGGGTAAGCATGATGGTTATTATGCAGCTCTTCCCCACCGATCATGACACCAATAAAAGACACATTGGTTGAACCATCTTCAGTTTCAAAATTTCTATAGCCCCAGAAATGACCGATACCATTAATTATTCCCGCGGCATTGAGTGGAATCCATATCATTTGCACAGCCCAAATGGTGATGCCGATAAAGCCGAATAATATAAAATTAACAATGAAACTGAATGCTATGCCTAATGCACTATAAGGAGAGTACAGCTTTCGCTCGAGCCAATCATCAGGCGTACCATGCCCGTATTTTTCCAGAGTCTCTACGTTCTTCGCTTCTGCTTGATATAGCTCCGCCCCCTGCCAAAAAACTTTTGCAATGCCCTTAGTATGTGGACTATGTGGGTCCTCTGATGTTTCTGTTTTCGCATGATGTTTGCGATGAATAGCAACCCACTCCTTGGTGACCATGCCGGTAGTGGTCCATAACCAAAAGCGAAAAAAGTGTGAAACAATTGGATGCAAGTCCAAAGCACAATGCGCTTGGCTGCGATGCAGATACAAAGTAACTGCAACAATAGTAATGTGTGTGAGAATCAGCGCGACTAGAATGTAGCCCCACCAAGGTAAAGTAACTAATCCATTCAACATACCAATAAACCCTAGTTAAATATTTATTTAGTTATTATTATTTTATTAAATAATACAGCATCCTTTGCTATATCGTTTGCTATACCGATGATACGTCTAGCAGACTATCATGAGCAAGTACATGACGATTACTGGTGGTCCAAAGATGATGCGGTTGAAAAATATATCTTTGACAATATTATAGTAGCCGTAAGTTGCTGATTTTATACAAGGCAGAAATATAGGTGCAATCCCAAAAACAAATGATTGTATAATTCAGCAATCATTTGATTAAATTATATGCACTACACAACTTAATTTAATTTCAATCTAGCATTAAACAATAGACTTCCAGGCTACTGTCTAGCACATATGATTATCCCAATTACTACAGAAAGAAGCATTTAATGTCACAAGAAACCTTGTTGTCAGTAAAGGGGCTTTTTCATAGCTTTGACAATCAGACAGCTATTCAAAATATCAGCTTTGAAATTCAGCGTGGGGAAGTTGTAGCATTGCTAGGTGCAAATGGTGCCGGAAAATCTACCACACTCAATATAATTACTGGCAACTTAAAACCAGATTCTGGTGTAGTACTAATTGGCAATAATAATATGGACACTAGTCCAAAACTTGCAAAAAATAATTTAGGTTATTTGCCAGACACACCGCCCCTTTATCGAGAACTAACTGTGCGCGAATTTTTGATTTTTGCTGCACGTATACATGGTGTAGCCAAAACCTCGATTTCTAAAAGTGTAAATCATGCCATTGAAGTTTGTGGATTAAACTCAGTAGAGAAAAAACTTATTGCCAACTTGTCAAAAGGCTATAAACAACGTGTTGGCATTGCTCAAGCCATTGCACATAACCCACCATTAGTTATCTTAGACGAACCTACAGTCGGACTAGACCCAGTGCAGATGCAAGACATTCGGTCATTACTTGCAGAACTTTCAAAAAATCATAGTGTACTATTGTCGACTCATTTACTTACCGAGGCTGAATCTACTTGCAACCGTGTATTGATTATTGACCAAGGTTCTTTATTACTTGACCAATCACTTGAGGAACTAAATCAGAACTCCAGTGGCGACAAACAAACTAAACGCGTAAAGCTACGCTTTAATGGCAAACCAAGCATTGATAAACTCAAAGCTGTCCCTGGCTGTGAGTCCGTAAGCTGCAGCCAATATGGAAAATATGTTTGCCGTTATAGCGATACATCATTTATACAGCAGATCCAATCACATTCATTGCAAAGTGATTGGCAACTATATGAAATTAGCCCAATTAGTGGGTCTCTAGAACAAGTATTTTTAGATTTAGTAATGCGTGATTCCATTACAACTCCTACTGTATGAGCATGATTTTCTCCATCACTCAAAATGAATTTAAGCGTGTTTTCTATACACCTATTGCATGGATTCTGTTTGCCGTCGCATTATTTATCTTAGGGTTATTATTACTAGTATTACTTAATAACTTTTATAGCGAGGTGCAATCTAAGCTAGTAGGGCTTGATCATGCACCTGGTTTAACGGATTTGGTGATAGCACCTTATATGTTTTGGGTAGCATCCATTGGTGTTTTGGTGGTCCCTTTATTTGCTGTGCGCAGTTGCACAGAAGAACTATACTTTGGAGCTAACATATTACTCAGCAGCGCACCAATCAGTGCAACCCAAATTGTGTTAGGGAAATACTTCACATTAGTATTATTAACCTTAATCTATATTTTAATATCTAGCAGTTACGCAATACTGCTTGGATACTTTACCCCGATTGATTATGGCAAAACAGCAGCAGCATGTTTAGGTGTGTTTTTATTCATTAGTTCATTTAATGCTGCAGCACTTTACATAGCAAATCTTACACGCATTCCTATTATTGCTACAGCAGCGATCATTGGCCTATTGCTGTTAATGGTTATGCTATATATGTCAGGCTCAGCCACTGCAAGCAGCAGCGAATTATTCCTTTACCTATCCAATCTTCCGCACTTGGCGAATTTAATTACGGGATCTATAGACACAACTCATGCAACCTACTTCCTGTTATTTACAACTTTATTTTTAATACTTTGTATTCGCAGACTTAAGTATCGCAATGATAGTTAACAACTTAAAAAAACAACTTCTTCGATGGTTTGGGCTAATTGCCCTACTATTTATTATTGGTGTGTTTGCTTGGCTAACACAAAAGTACCATCGCGTATTTGATTGGACGCGAGACAATCGAAACAGCTTAAATGAAACTAGTCAGGTCGTTTTACAACAAGCAGATAAAACTTTACTCATAACCGTATTAGCCCGTAATGCTGCAAGTGAGCGCCAAGCAATATTAAAGCAAATAGAAAAATACACGGCCATTAAACCCGACATCGATTTAAAGTTCCTAGACACAGACAAAGACATCTTATTGGCTAAAGAATTACTTCTGAATAAGCCCAATCAACTGCGCCTTGATTACAATAGTCGCTTTGAAATTATAGACACTATTTCAGAACGAGAAATTACCAATGCACTGCAACGTTTAAGCCGCCAATCCAGCCCATGGGTGACCTTTTTAACCGGACACGGTGAACGCGACCCATTTAACGAAGAAAACCAAGGCTACAGCACACTTAAACAAACCCTAGAAACTAGCGGTGTGCAAGTCCAAGACCTCAATTTATTTAAAACAACTTTTATTCCTGATAACGTTTCAGTGCTTGTGATTGCTGCACCACAAGGAACATTGTTAGCAGGTGAAGAAAGATTGATAATTGAATACGTTGAGTCGGGAGGTAGCTTGTTATGGCTTTCAGATCCTCAAGATTCAAATGACGCAATTACCAGACCGTTGCCTTTACTAGCAGAAAAATTAGGCCTGAGTTGGGTAGATGGCACTATTATTGATGCCAACCAAGAATTACGCTCCATGCTTGGCATTAAACATCCCGCTGTAGTTCCTGTGGTTGAATACCAACAACATGACATCACTACTAAATTAAAAAACCAAACATTATTTCCATTTGCCGCTGGTATAGCTATTGCCACTCCAGAAACATGGACGGCGCAACCGCTTTTTTATTCACTACCTCGTGCCTGGTCTGAGGTGAGCGCTCTTAGCGAAGGGAATGTTGTTTTTGATAGTGAAAGTGGCGACACAGAAGGGCCACTATTAATGGCAGCAAGTTTAACCAGAGCAATAAATAAAAAATCTCAGCAACGAATAGTCTTCATGGGTGACAGTGATTTTGCAGCAAATGCATACATAGGGCACGGTGAAAACTTAACCTTAATCGTAAGTGCATTACAGTGGTTAACTCACGACGATCAACGTATCTCCTTACTTCCCTATCAACCACCTGATATTGCAGTTGAATTTAGTAACCGTGCTATCGGCACACTGGCAGCAACCTATTTACTCATTGTGCCCTTAGGCACCTTATTAATTGGGGTTTTCATAGGAATTCGACGACGCAAAGCCTAATTATCGCTAGCACTATCTCTATCGGCCCTTTTCTTAGCATTTTTTTGCAAAAAGAATCGGCTAAAATGTGGTTATTCCCGTTAATTTGTAAGCTAGAGCATCTAGCCTTCCGTGTTACAGCAATCTATATGAGTAACAAAAATTCAAATACTACTGCAGTAGCTTCTCCACCACTCGATATAATCGTATGTGAAGACTCAAGCACCCTATCTGTAAAGCAACCCTTGCTTACTCACCTTTATTTTGGTGACACAGGTGATTCAACACACGATTGTTTAACCATACAAACCGAGCTTGAACTACTAGGCTCTAACTTATTCGCACAATACTGGTTTACAGACCAACAAGTTAGCCAAGCACACTATAAAAACATCCACTATGCACATACTCCGCAAATGATGTTTGGGTTCATACAACTGGAATGTGCTGCTGCAGAAGATTTTCATACGTTAACGCATAAAGCTTATAGCCAAATATATGAATGTTTAGAAAATAGTTCCTGCAAACATTTATTGCGCACCTGGAATTTCTTTCCACAGATCACTGCACAAGATCTGCATCGAACACAACAGAATCGTTATGAAGTATTTTGCCATGGCAGATTGCAGGCAATGGAAGACAGTGGTATTAAAACAAAAATTTACCCAGCTGCTACAGTAATAGGCAACCATGAAAGTAATTTGCAGATATATTTTTTAGCTGGTGACACACCCGGCATTGCTGTAGAGAACCCTCGCCAAACTAGCGCTTATCATTATCCTGTGGAAGACCATCATACCCAGCCACTATTTTCTCGTGGCCTTTTAAAAACCTGGGGAAACCGAACACACTTTTATGTTTCAGGCACTGCCAGCATCATTGGCCACGAAACATTACATATCGATAATGTCTGTGCCCAACTCAACGAGAGTATTAACAATGTTGAAACTCTCGTTGCACAAGCTAATGACAAGCATCATACGCAACTTAATGCACAAGATGACTTGCTTTATATGAAAATTTACATTCGCAATCGTGAGGATGTTGAACAAATTAATCAGGTATTAGCTGCTAGACTGTCCAACAATACACCTCGCGCTTTACTATTAGGTGATATGTGTAGAGATAACTTATTAGTAGAGATTGAAGCATTTTATCAAGCATAAGGTGAGTCTTACATGCCAGAATTACCCGAAGTAGAAACCACATGCAGGGGTATCTCACCACATATCAAAAAAAAACGAGTCAACAATGTAATAATTCGACAATCCAGTCTTCGTTGGCCAATCACGCGCAACCTCAAACAAAAACTAAAAGATCAGACCATCAATAATATTCAGCGTCGCGCTAAATATTTATTGTTTGCTACGCACACTGGGCATTTAATTATCCATCTTGGAATGTCTGGCAGTCTACGCATGGTTAACAACAAAGTTGAACCCAATAAGCATGATCATGTAGATATTGTATTTAATAAAATGACACTGCGCTTCCATGACCCCAGAAGATTTGGAGCAGTGCTTTGGACAAGTAAAGATCCTTTAGAGCACAAACTACTTAAAAAGCTTGGTCCGGAGCCATTACTAGATGAATTTACTGGCAAACATCTACACCAATTAGCCCAAGGGAAAAAAGTAAATGTTAAAACCTTTATTATGAATGCACATATTGTTGTAGGCGTAGGCAACATCTATGCCAGTGAATCATTATTTTTAAGTGGCATTCACCCGCAACGCGCTGCAGGCAGAATATCACTAAAGCGTTACAATCTATTAGCAAACAATATTAAAAATGTTCTTAGTCATGCTATTGATTTGGGAGGCACAACACTACGTGATTTTGTGCATGAAGATGGCAAACCCGGCTACTTCGCAAATGAATTAAATGTATACAACCAAACCGGAAAGCCCTGTCCGGTATGCAAAAATCCAATAAAAGTACGCACTATCAGTCAACGCAGCAGCTTCTTTTGTGTACAGTGCCAACACTAGTACTCTGTAACCTATAAAAAGTTACCAAAGATATTTGCCCAACCCCTAGAATAAATTATTAATGAAATACTAATAAAACATTGTGGAAAGCTTACTAAAAACAATATTAATTAAATTTTTTACACTCTTTTCAATAATATCTCCTAGCCTTACAGCCAAAATAGCTTGGCCATTTTTTTGCAAACCACGTATTCAAAAAAAACCACTCAGCAAAACTGAATCAAAGCTAATACAACAAGCTAAACAATATTATGTTGATAGTGAAAATTATAAAATAGCAGTTTACGAATGGGGGAACTCAGATCACTCTGATCCAAAAAAAACTATTCTTTTCACACATGGCTGGGGCGGCCATGCATTAAATTTTTCATTCATCATAGCGAAACTGGTTAAAGGTGGTTTTAATGTTGTTGCCTTCGATAGCCCCGCACATGGCAAGTCTTCTGGCAATATAACCAACCTATTGCATAACACTAAAGCATTACTAAGTGTGTGTGAGCACATACCTTCTGTATCTGTACTAGTTGGGCATTCTTTTGGCGCCATGGCTAATGCTTATGCTTTAGAACTTACGAATAGCACCACAAGGTTTTCTAATATAGATAGGCTTATATTAATTGCTGGCCCCAACAAACTAACCGATATCTTTGCATCTTTTACTCAAGCGATGGGGTTGTCTAATGGCGTACTCAAAATTTTTCATCAAAAGCTTGAAGTTATTGCAAAACGTAATATAGAAAGTATGTCGACAGTTGAATTTTTACGCAACTATGATGGTGAGACATTAGTTATACATGATCATAATGATCGCATTGTACCTTTTGAAGAAGCAGAAATTATTGCCAATGAGGTAATATCTGCAACCCTGTTTGCAACCACAGAATGTGGCCATTTTAGGATTTTAGGCGCCAAAAGTGTGATTAGTAAAATCTTTGATTTTATAAATAAGCCTAATATTAATTAATTATCTGAAAATCTCGCACACCCCACTGAAATACTTATTCCTACCAGTTGTCTTTTTTATAGTCACTCATAGTTGAGATTCTGCCATGCATCATAATCTTCGCGTCTAGAACTGTGATTCGGTTCAATATATATAACTGAACAACTTGGTTTAACTACATTAATTCCGCACATGGACTTATCAGACAAGGAACGCTATTCAATCAGCAAAGTAGGTGATGACACTTTTGTGCTCACCGATGCCGATACGTTACAGACCTGGCAGATAGAGGTTTTGCGAAATAGCTATAAAGAAGAAAACGACGAGTGTATAGCAAGCGCCCCCAATGCAGAGAAGTAAGCTACTTCATCAATATAATTAAATCAGTAAGATTAAACTGGTATCTTTAAGACACCATATCGGCATTAACCTTAGCCAGTAAATCTTCAAAAGAAGCATAGCCACTCGCCAACTTGGTATAGCTTGAATCATCCTTAGTCATCAATGTCGGATAGCTTTGCACTTCAAGCTGTTCACAAAGATCAAAGTCTCGCTCTAACTGTTGTAACATTACATTACACCTTAAATCTTCAACAAAAGATTGCTCTTCAATTGAAAATTTTTCTGCAATACTGGCTAATACATTAATATCTGTAAGATCTTTGTTCTCTGCATAGAATGCATGCTGGATAGCATGCAAGTATTCTATCTCTTGACTTGGTAGCTGGTTACAAAAAGCTTTAATTGAAAGACACGCTAAGGTTGTATTATAAATAAACTCTTCTGGCATTAAAAAATTAAAATTGAAGGACTGGCCAGTGGTTTTATGCACATTTCTCCACTGCCCCATAACATAATCACGAAGAGCTTTGTCCATTGGTTGATTTGTATCGATTCTAAAAGGCGTTAAAACGATTTGAATATTACTTTCAGGAAATGTTTGCTTTAGTTTTTCAATATTTGAGGAGAATCCCCAACACCAAGAACACATAGGACTAACAAAATAGATAAATTGCATCGTTAGTTTGTTCCAACTTGCGCTTGCCCGATACCACGTGAATCACTAGCAGCTGTCACCTTGTTTGCTTGTTGATCCCAAATAACTGTATGCATGTTTCCATAATTACGCCCCAACTCATTCAACACATGACCCATTGACTCTAGTGTGCTCTGTGTTTTTTCATTAAGCACACCCATTTCAAATTGTATTTCATCTGGAAGAAATTGATGATGAAAGCGTGGCAGCAACACCATCTCTTTCGCTGAAGCACCTTCAGCGAATGCTAATGTTGATAAAAGCACCATACTTATTATTCGACTACCTCCAGGAGTTCCTAGAATTGCGGTTCGATTACCATCAAATAAAAACGTAGGTGACATACTTGATAGCATTCGCTTACCCGGTTGAATTGCATTGGCTTCACTACCCACCAAGCCCCATAAATTTGCATGACCAGGTTGGATAGCAAAATCATCCATTTCGTTATTCAATAACACGCCTGTCCCTTCCGCAACAAATCCTGAACCAAAGTAATAGTTGATAGAAAGTGTTGCCGCTACGTGATTACCCTGTTGATCCAAGATTGAAAAATGCGTGGTATTCTGTGCTTCTTCGATAATTGGTGCTACTTCAACAATGTCCTGATTTATATAATTTTGGCTGGGCGTTGCAAGCTGCAAACTCAAATCTGAGAACTTATTCTTTGCATACTCAATAGATAATAATTCGTCCACAGGAACATCCACAAAATCTTCATCACCAAGAAATTCAGCACGATCATGGTACGCACGCCGCATTGCCTCAACAATCACATGCTTGCGTTGTGTATCGCTCATGCCTTGCAAATCATAAGCAGATAACATATTCAATACTTGCATCAACACGATGCCACCTGAAGAAGGTAATGCTGCGCTAACAATATCTATATTTTTATATTTTCCTAATATCGGCTGACGCTCTACAATTTTATAATCCTCTAAGTCTTGTAGCTGCCAAATTCCTCCAGCTTGCTGAACGCTGGTAATTAGCTTATTTGCAATCTCGCCCTTATAAAAACCACTAGCACCATACTTGCCAATACTTTCTAACACTTTTGCTAAATCTGATTGCTTTATAAGATCACCAACCTCAGGCACTTCCCCTTGGTGTAAAAATATATTCGCAGTATGAGGAAAATATCTCAAACGTTTTATGACTGCATTAGTGCGCGAATTGTAAAATTCACTTACCTCAAAACCATCACGCGCCAAATTCACCGCAGCATTTAAAGTAATACTAAGAGGTAACTGACCATATTTTTCAGCTATATGTACTAACGCAGCTGGTGTACCGGGTATTCCTGCAGCAAGTGGACCATTCACAGACTGATCATTAGGCTTATTATTAGCGCCTATATACATATCTCGTGTTGCCGCTAATGGCGCTACTTCACGCCCATCGACCATCACATTCTGATCGCTCTCTGCTAAGTGCAATAACCAAAAACCGCCGCCGCCTAAGCCTGAAGCATATGGCTCTACTACAGCTAATACCGCAGTAACCGCAACCGCTGCATCAAATGCATTACCACCTTGTTGTAGGACATTAATACCTGCTTGAGTAGCCAAAGGATGCGCACTTGCTACTGCAAAGTTATTAGTTTTAGGGTTTTGTGCTGACGTTGATCGTTCTTGCTGCGTGTTACATGCTAATAATAAAAAAGATGTTGCTGCACAGGCGAGCAAATTGATTACTAACGGGAAGATTTGATAAATTAATGGAACACGAAGCATCATCAAGATATAAAAACCCTTTAAGTTTAACCCTGGCTTTTATTTTTCAATGCACTCACTACAGCGGCTGATACAAACTTAGATACATCTCCACCTAACTTAGCAATTTCTCGCACTAAGCTAGAAGAAATATATGCATACTCTTCTGCAGGAGTAAGAAACATCGATTCAAGCTCACTATCTAACTGCCGATTCATACTGGCCAATTGAAATTCAAATTCAAAATCAGACACAGCACGAAGGCCACGCAACAGGACTTTAGCATTTTGTTCACGTGCAAAATTAACTAGCAAACCATCAAAGCCACAAACTCTTGCATTTGGATAATTTTCAAGCGCCTGTTCAGCCAATGCAACACGCTCTTTTAAGGTGAAGTATGGCTCCTTATTACCACCACTTGTGGCAACACCCACCACCACTTCATCAAAAATACTACAAGCACGCCTTACTAGATCGGTATGACCGTTTGTAATCGGATCGAATGTACCTGGATAAACTGCAATAAGTGCCATAACTAAATTCTAATATGAATACTTTTTATTATCGTGACTAATTTACATTATAATGACTAATTACCACGCTTATATAGCGCATAACGTACTTCACCGCTCACTTTTTCACGCACACAGCTAAGGCTTTGTAATACTAGCTCTGACCACCTTGCTACTGGAATAACAGTTTTTGCATTTTGGCTTTTATCACCATTTTGTAAAGCGGACGACTCTACATAGAGCGTGCCATTTTCACTGAGTAATTGTTGATTAATTATGAATGGGACGACTTTGTCCAGCAAATCGCTGTCAAAAGGTGGATCTAAAAATATCACATCAAACTGTTGACTCACTTTCTGCAAGTAGTCCAATGCACTTTGATTTTTGATCTCGATAGCGTGAGCTTTGAATTGTTTCTTTTGTTCACTCAGCGTAGATGCTATGTGTACGTCTTCTTCAACCAAAATAACCTGTTCAGCACCACGAGATAACGCTTCAAAGCCTAATGCTCCACTACCTGAAAATAAGTCTAAACATACCGCTCCACTTATATCATTTATTAGCCAATTAAATAATGTTTCACGCACACGATCAGGCGTTGGTCTAATTTTCGGGGAGTCAATAAATTGAATGCGTCGGCTACGCCACATGCCGCCAATAATACGAAGATTATTCTTACTCGACACTGTATTTCTCAGCTCTATTCACTAGTTTTATTTCTGTAACTCTGGCCCACCTACAATAATTTTAACTAGTTTATCGACCTGCAGATGTTTGCTAAAAGCAGTACGAATATCATCTTCGGTTACTGTTGAAACATTGTCGTTAAAAGTTTCCAAGTAATCTAGCGGCAAATCATAAAACCCTAACAAAGACAGATAACCTAAAATATCTCGATTACTATCAATTCTTAATGGAAAACCACCAACAATATTGCTTTTAGCAGATGCTAGCTCTTCCTTAGTTGGCCCCTCATTAACAAACTTATCTATTGTTTCCAACGAAACTTGTGCTGCTTGTTGTGCTTGATCGCTACGAGTTTGCAAACCCAAAGTAAAAGGGCCAGGCAAATATAACGGGAAATAATAACTATACACACTATAAGATAAGCCACGTTTAACGCGCACTTCTTTAACAAGACGAGAAGTAAAGCCACCTCCACCCAACACCTGATTGCCAACGTAAAGATTAAAGTAATTAGGGTGTCCACGCTGTATACCCAACTGCCCCAAATACACATGTGCTTGTTGCGAAGGATAAGGGATATAAATATCTGCAACATCTTGTAATGGCTGTGGCTGGGTTATAGGTTCAGGCTTAGAACCATGTGCTAAATTTTCTGAAATTTGCTCAGCAATTATTTTCGCTTGCTCAACATCAACACCACCCACCATTGCAATTAACGCATTCTCAGCAACCAAAAACTGCTGATGGAAACTTCTTACATCATTCAAACTAATTGAGTTTATGCTCTGCTTATTCCCTAAAGATGGGCTCGCATAAGGATGCTGTCCATAGATGGCTTTATAAAATGCTCTACTAGCAATATCTGCAGGACTTTGCTCTGAGTCTTTCAACGCGATTAACGATTGGTTTTTAATTCGAGAAAAATCCTTTTCAGGAAAGCTTGGTCTAGTAAGTATATCTATGAATGTAGTTAGTGCCGGCGCCAATAACGCCTCATCTGTTAAGCTTCGCAGAGCAACGCTCGATCGATCTAAATTAACACTTGCGCCATACTGTGCACCTACATCTTCAAACTGCTCTGCAATAGCATCAGCATCTAAATTGCCAGTTCCAGCATTTAACAAACCATGTGTCAACTTAGAAAGTCCTGCCAACGTTCCGTCTCGGCCGCTTCCTGCGTCAAATGTTATAGCAATGTCTATCATCGCTAACTCAGGTGCAGCTACAAATAATGTTTTAACGCCATTAGTCGTGGTCCATTGTTGAATTTCTGGTGCAGCATGTATCTGGCTTGACAAAAGCAAGGCACTCAAAATAAATGCATTAAATATAATTCGACGTGAAAACATTAAAAATTGGATGATTAATTTAAATTTCATATTTGATAGCTTTACTTGAATGTTTTTAAGGTTATTGCTCTGACTGCGCTGTTGTTTGGTTCTCAACTGGCTGTAACACAGCAACCGTCAAACCTTCTTCAACCAAGTATCTACGTGCTACTTCACGAACTTGCTCAGCAGTAATTTCATTAATGCGTTGGTTATACTCATCCATAACCTGCCAACCTAAACCAACCGTTTCCAAACTACCTATTACAGTTGCTTGCCGTTGAATAGAATCTTGCTGATACACTTCGCTAGCAATCACTTGTGCTTTGACACGTTTCAGTTCTTTTTCGCTAACTAAATTTTCCTGTATATCTCTAATTTCACCATAAAGAGCTTGTTCAGCTTCTTCAATACTATGCTTCTGGGTGGGCGTTGCATCGAACAAAAACAGTGTTGGGTAACGCGAAAAAATGTTGTACCCCGCACCCGCACCTGAAACTAATTCTTTTTCACGTACCAACCTCTTACTTAGTCTTGCACTACGGCCTCCATCTAACACAGCCCCTAAAACGGAGAGTGCATATGGCTCCCAGTCCTCTTCAGCGGTAGCTAGCGAAGGTGCTTTGTAGCCAAGCATAATATAAGGCAATTTCGCTATCGCTTTCACTGCAACACGTTTAACACCTGTTTGCGAATGTTCTAATCTAGGCTTGCTAGCTTTAACCGGTCGACTTTCAAGGCCACCAAAATATTGCTCTGCCATTGCAAATACTTGTTCTGGATTTACATCCCCCACCACTACTAACGTAGCATTATTTGGTGTATACCAGCGCTGATACCAATCTGCCAAATCATCAATTACAAGATTATTGAGATCATCCATCCAACCTATGATGGGATGATGATATGGGCTATTGATAAATGCTGTTGAATATAGTTGCTCATAAACAAGTGCATTTGGATTATCGTCTGTACGAAGACGACGTTCTTCTTTGACCACCTCAAGCTCACTTATAAAATCATCTGGTGATAAAATCAGGTTAAGCATACGATCTGATTCAAGCTCAAAGCTGGTTTCCAAATGCTCTTTACCCATTAACTGGTAATAGGCGGTGTAGTCACGGCCGGTAAAGGCATTATCACGGGCACCGATCTCAGCTACGATCGAAGAAAACGTTCCAGAAGGATATTTCTCCGTTCCTTTAAACATCATATGCTCAAGCACATGTGAGACCCCAGTAATTCCGCTATGTTCTTGTGCAGATCCAACACGATACCAAACTTGCGAAATAACAACCGGTGCACGATGATCTTCTTTGACGATCACCTTCATGCCATTTTTAAAGGTCTTTTCGTGAGTAGTAGCAGAGCTCTTGACTGTGCCTATTGTTTCAGTTGAATTATCATTTTCAGGAGCAACAACAGCTTTGTCAGATAAACTAGTGCAACTCGCCAAAATAAATAGTAGCGGTAATATTTTTATTAGCTTCATTTGTTACGTGTGTATGTACTTGATGTTAGGATTAGCGCCGTTTTGTATACAGCAGTATTTCTTAGACCATACTATAAACATTCGTTCAAAATCTATGACTGAGTTTGCTTTATGACCGACACAGGAGTTTTTCAACGCCTACGCAATGGGTTATCTAAAACCAGCGAAGCTTTAACTGAAGGCTTGGCATCAGCTGTACTAGGCAAAAAAGAGCTAGATGATGATTTAATCACTGAAATTGAAGATCGTTTGGTAATGGCTGATGTGGGCATTGAAACCACCAATAAAATTATTACTAATCTAGTGGATAAGGTGAAGCGCACACAACTCACCGATGTAGAAATTCTATATGATGCTTTGCAAGAAAGTATTGTAGAAATTCTACTACCGTGTAACAAACCTTTGATAATGGGTAGAATTCGACCATTTGCGATGCTAGTGGTAGGCGTTAATGGTGCTGGCAAAACCACGACTATTGGCAAGATAGCCCAACGTTTGGTGGAATATCGCCAGTCTGTAATACTCGCAGCAGGTGACACCTTTCGAGCTGCAGCAGTAGAACAATTGCAAGAATGGGGCAAAAGAATAGATGCTCCTGTTATTGCACAAAAAAGCGGGGCAGACAGTGCCGCCGTAGTGTTTGACGCATATCAATCCGCCCAAGCGCGTAATGTGAATGTTCTGATCGCAGACACCGCTGGCCGTTTACACACACAACAAAACTTAATGGAAGAATTGCAAAAAATAAAACGTGCGCTACAAAAAATTGAACCTGAAGCACCACACGAAATACTACTAGTTTTAGAGGGTGGCACCGGACAAAATGCTATTAATCAAGCTATAGAATTTCATCAAGCATTAGGCGTGACAGGATTAGCTATCACCAAATTAGATGGCAGCGCAAAAGGTGGTATCGTTTTAGCTATTGCAGATAAATTACAAATTCCTATTCGCTACATAGGTGTAGGAGAAGCGGTGGAGGATCTGCGTGTATTTAATGCACACCAATATGCAGGCGCCTTATTAGGACGTGAGCCCATTACGGCTGAAATCACCTGATTCTAACATTATTTTTTAAGTAGACATGACGCATAATGATTGAACTGCAAAATGTTACTAAACGTTATCCGGGTAATCGAGAAGCTTTATCGCATCTGGATTTAACTATTGAGCAAGGCGAGATGGCGTTCCTTACAGGACCTTCTGGCGCAGGTAAAAGCACGCTTTTAAAGCTTATTGCAGCCATTGAGAGGCCAACACGCGGACAAGTATTTATCAATCGAAAGAATATTACAAAAATACCAAAACGCAAAGTTCCTGCATTACGTAGACATATGGGTGTAGTGTTTCAAGATCATCATTTACTACATGATCGCAATGTTTTTGATAATGTTTCACTGCCCTTGCAAATTGCAGGCTTCGCGCAAGTAGATATTAATCGCAGAGTACGTGCAGCATTAGACAAAGTAGATTTACTGGACAAAGAGCAAATGATGCCGATTACCCTGTCCGGCGGCGAACAACAACGTGTCGGCATTGCACGCGCAGTAGTACACAAGCCTGCCATTTTATTGGCTGACGAACCTACCGGTAATCTTGACCCAGAGCTCTCAGCTGAGATTATGCGTTTGTTTAGTGACTTCAACCAGGTGGGTGTTACTGTATTAATTGCCAGCCATGATTTAGAACTCATTAAGCGCATGCAAAAACGTATTATCCGTTTACGTGCAGGTGAATGCATCGATTCCCAGAAAGCACATGATGCACAAAACTTTGAGATCTTGAGCTAAAATATGGCAACAGCAAAGCACCAACAGCCACTCGCTAGACCCAATGCAAAAACACGCATGCGTGCATATGTTCGCGACCATGTACGTGTGCTTCTATTTAGTTTAGGTAAACTGTATCGAACTCCTTTTGCAAGTACCTTCACCTTATTAATGATTGCCGTCGCACTCGCATTACCCGCATGCTTGTATGCACTGCTCAACAATTTACAAACTGTCACGCATAAACTGGATAATGCTGGGCAGATTTCACTTTTCTTACATTCCAAAACATCTGAATCTTCGATTAAGCAACTAACAAACAAACTCAACAACCATGAGAAAGTAAGCACTGTTAAATACCTGCCAGCTGATCTAGCGTTGCAGGAATTCAAAAAGCTTAGTGAATTTGGTGAATTATTAGAGGGCTTGCCAAGCAACCCTTTACCACCAACACTAGTTGTGACTCCTATCGACTCAGCAAAAAAAAGTGAGCCTTTAAACCAGCTTAAAAAAGAATTTCAATCATTAACCGATGTTGAGCAAGTGCAATTGGACATGCAGTGGTTGCAACGCCTACAAGCTATAACTGATATTATCCGCCGCGCAATTACTGCAATCGGCATCATGTTAGGTCTGTCAGTGTTATTAGTGGTGGGCAACAGTATTCGTTTAGATATCGAAAATAGACGCGCTGAAATTGAAGTGACAAAATTAATCGGTGCAAGTGACCGTTTTATTCGCCGACCTTTTTTATATGGTGGCATGTGGTTTGGGCTATTGGGTGGTGTACTCGCACTACTACTAGTATTTATAGTCTTATTAGTAATACGACAGCCTGCCCAAGAATTAATCGGGCTCTATAATAGTGACTTTGCATTAAAGTTACCTAGCTTCACGCAAAGCATTTCTCTAGTGGGAAGCAGTATTTTTTTAGGGTTATTTGGATCTTGGCTCGCAGTGGGACATCGAATTGCAAAAATACAACCAAGTTAGCCGCTAGTTTAAAAAGTATAACAATTAGGTCTAACAGAAGTTTGTTGATACTAAACGTATGAAAGGAATTATGTGTTATGCCAAGAAGACGTTTAAGCTTCAGCGTAATTGAACTTAACGCGTTACCATTCTTGCTCTAGGTTAGAAACTGAAAGCCGCCAATTAATAACATCTGCAGTATCAAACACTAGTTCACGTTCATTATGGGCTACAGGTATCCCTGTCAATCGCTTACGAATATAAGGCAAACCTCTTTGAATCCAATGATCAATAGTGGGCTGATCAACACCAAAGATGTGTGCTAGATCTGATTTGCTTACTTGTACGCCAGGCATGTATTTATATTTTAGATACGTAAATGTAATTTAAATTTTATAGCTATGTTTTTTTAGGCGTATTCGAAATAGATAAAGTCTAAAATTAGACCGACAAAGGGACAGCTATCCGACCCTGAAATTTACTTATGAGTTAACCCTCAAACTTGTTCCTATTTGAGTACTGCTCAACGCCTGTGTGATAACAAAGATACTGATTGAGCATTTTGAAACAATAGGTTACTGGGTGAAGCGTGCTTAGTAAGCGACGTAACAACAAACGGGATTTGATAAGTCTAAATTGTTTGAATTCTTCATGCATATAAACTGTACAAAGCATGAATACACTAGTGTTACTATTTTGCTGATTACGCCTTAATTTCCCTTAATAAAAATAATGACTATTAAACTTAGAATCGAAGTAAATATGCCTAATATTGGCTTAATTACGGCATTTTCTCAGTTTTCACATGTCCATAACCAAGCATAAGATTGAACTCATTTACGAATTAGCACTCTAATATCAAGAGTGCTAAAATTACTCGATTCACATGAATTTTTAATGAGGTAATCACAGTATATGACTAAGTCGATTATGCCCCCACAGACTCACCTAAGCGTCTCTACTGCCAATGTAGATAGCTATATTGCGTCTGCCTATCAAATTCCTGTACTCGATGCTGAGCAAGAACATGCTCTGGCAATTCGTTTACATGAAAAAAATGATCTAGATGCGGCGCGTACTTTGATTCTCCACCATCTACGTTTCGTTGTGCAAGTTGCACGCGGATATAATGGCTATGGACTACCTATTGCTGATCTCATCCAAGAAGGCAATGTAGGCTTAATGAAGGCAGTTAAAAAATTTGATCCAAACAAAGGTGTGCGCCTAGTATCGTTTGCCGTACATTGGGTGCGCGCTGAAATACATGAGTACGTCCTTCGCAATTGGCGAATAGTGAAAATCGCCACTACAAAAGCTCAGCGTAAATTATTTTTCAATTTGCGTAGCCAGAAAAAAAGACTTGCTTGGTTAAACCAAGCAGAAGTTGAAAATGTTGCTGAACAGCTTGGCGTGAAAACCAAGGACGTGCTGGAAATGGAGAAACGCCTCAATAGTCCCGATATGGGATTTGATCTACCCGAAAGCACTGACGAAGATGCTTTTACTAGTTATTCTCCAGCTGCATATTTAAGTGATGAAACGGATACACCAGAATCACATGCTGAGAAGCTTGATTGGCAAGCACATCAAAATGATCAATTAAAGATAGCGCTACAGGAATTAGATGAGCGCAGCCGTGACATAATCTCCAAACGATGGTTAGCCGAGAAAAAAACTACCTTGCAAAATTTGGCAGAAAAATACCAAGTGTCCGCAGAAAGAGTGCGCCAATTGGAAAACAATGCCATTAAAAAGCTTAAAGCAGCAGTAATTGCTGCCTAATATTTTAAGTCATGTTTACTCTAAACGTGAATAATAAATCAATGTGACGATACTGAGCAGCAGCAATGCTGCTCCACCATTATGCATAACCGCTATGCTAATCGGTAAACTCATGACCACATTAGAAACCCCTAAAGCTACCTGAGCCAACAAAAATAACAACGTTATCGGCGCTAGCTGACGTAAATTTGCTGAAAGTTTATTATTCTTAATTATTCTGAATATTAAAAATAGCCAAAATACTGTAACCACTATTGCAAACATACGATGACTAAGGTGTATAGCGGTTCGTGCTGGGTTATCTAACACTCCGAATTCATAGTTTTGCCCTAAACCTCTCCAAAAAACAAAGCCTTCTTTAAAATCAGTTTCAGGCCACCACTCGCCTTGGCAAGTGGGAAAATCTGGACAGGCTAATGCAGCATAATTAGTACTTGTCCAACCACCTAATGCAATTTGGCCAATTAGTAAAATTAAACCCAAATACAATACCGGTGTTAATTTTTTATTATCTGAGCTTGTAGTATCCGATTGCCTTGAACTTCTTAACACTAACAACCATAACAAGGCCACTATCGTTAAACCACCGAGCAGATGTAGCATAACAATTGCGGGTTTAAGCAAGAGTGTTACCGTCCACATCCCTAATAAAGCCTGAAAGATTACCAAGCCAACTAAAATTATCGGCAGCCATACAGGTTGTTTTGGATCACCACGATTCTTGATACCTAAAATTGCTAACAACAAAATCAATAAGCCTAATACTGCAGCAAAATAACGATGAATCACTTCTTTCCAAGCCTTATCTGATTCCACTGCACGCTGAGGATAAGTTTCATTTGCACTATCAATTTCAGACAATGATTCTGGAACACCTACCAAGTGCCCATAACAACCCGGCCAATCGGGGCATCCTAGTCCAGCATGTGATAAACGAACATATGCGCCAAGTACAACAACCACTAACGCTAATAAAACCGAAAAAAGAGCAATCTTTCTAAACATATTTTGTTATTTTTTTTGATTTCATCCAACTTGTGAGACTTTTAATAGTCTCTTAAGATCTTTTTTCATACCTTTTGATGTTGCATCTTTAGGGTACCACATCATTAAATTACCAAGTGGATCAATAACATAGACTTGGTGGATGGGAAAAGTTTGAAACTGTGGCAACGCTTTATTCATTACTGCTTTATCAAACCATGCAGATTGCATGCGTGGATATTTTGCAAATATTCCATTTATGCTTCCTGCGCTCTCACCTGTTTTTAAACCCAGATACATTCGCTGAACACGTTCACTATCACGTCCCAATGTTAAACGCACTTGACGCATTTTAAATAAATTCGCTTCACAATATAAATCACATGATTCATCACCAATATATAACAAGGTCCATTTACCCTTAAATTCTTCATGGCTCCATGAACCACCGTCTAGCGATACTAGCTCAAACTCTTCGAGTGGTTGAGCGGGTGCTACCAACGTGCCGTGATTTTGGGTAGATGAATTAAGCCAACTGTTGGGCACATAAAATAGCCACATTGCAAAAAATAATGGTCCAAAAAATACCGCAAATAAACCAAGCAAATAACTTCTACTTTTAGTCTTCTTTTCCATAAGATTATCTATATAAATTTTAGTTGGAGGATCTGAATCTGACCCAAGGTGAATGCAACACCAAGAGAAGTACCAAAACAGTTAATGCTAAAGCAAACCATTGAACCGCATAACCAATGTGCACCTCATAGCTAAGCTGATTAGTTGACCGAGTAGATGCCATTGGCCATTGTGCATTTAATGCATATTTTTGATCGCTATTGATACGCAGCGTCATGGGCAAAATATTCATACCCAACCGTGTTTGCAATTGATCAAAATCCAAATATTGAATGAGCCGCGGCCATTCTAGTCCGTCATTATCCACTGTACCCAAGCTATAAGCTTCACCATAAGGCACATATACTGTTCCTGCGACCTCATGAAGTTCTTCTTCGACACTTATATCAGGAAGCTGTTCTCGAGAACCTTTCAACGGCAACCAACCACGATCAACTAACAAAACCGTCTCAGCGTTATTTAATAGCAACGGAGTAAATATATTATAACCAACTTGATGGTCCAATATCTGATTGTCCAGCACAAACTGTTTTGAATTAATAAATTTTCCTTTTGCAACGATAGGTCGAAAGCGCATATCTTCGTCAACCTTAAACGGCAGTTCTAGAGTAAGTGGCGACTCATTCTTACGTTGATCATTGTCCAGTTCCATTTGTTTTTTTTCTTCCGCGCGCTGTAATTGCCACACTCCTAGACCGCTGAGCAGAGACGCAACTACTATCGTTAGTACAAGCATGAATAATGAGGGTTTTCGCCAGCGATTATTTTCTGTCACAATGAATTCACCATAACTACACTCATTATCATGCCTGTAAAAATCATCGCCATTTTAATCTTTCTTGCTGCCTTAGGTAGCCTTGCATCCGCTATGGTTTTTTTAGTAAAGGACAAAGGTGAAACAAACCGAACAGCAAAAGCGTTAACCTACAGAATTGGGTTTTCAGTACTGGTATTTGTACTTTTAATGTTGGCCTACTTTGCAGGCTACATCGAACCTCACGGTATAGCTGGATAAACTTAGTATTTACTAAAAAAAACGCCGCAAATGCGGCGTTTTTTTTATATTTATATTATTAATGCCTAAGTCCAATAAGCACTAGACTCTAAATCTATACCCAATATACAAATATAAATAAGCCAAGCCACACCACATCTACAAAGTGCCAATACCATGCTGCAGCTTCGAATCCAAAATGATTCTCCGGTTTAAAATGTCCGCGTATGCAACGTATTAAGATCACAAACAGAATGATGGCACCAATAGTAACGTGCATTCCATGAAAACCCGTTAGCAGGAAGAATGTTGATCCATACACTCCTGAGCCTAACGTTAAGCCAAGATCCTTATAAGCGTGTATGTATTCAATACTTTGAACAACCATAAAGATTGCACCCAATGCAACCGTTAGAAATAAACCAGTTATTAATTGCCCGCGATGATTAGCCTTAAGTGCGTGATGCGCCCAAGTTAACGTTACACCACTAGTCAATAACAGTGCAGTATTAACGGCTGGTAATCCCCATGCACCCATCGTCTGAAATTTGCCACCAATTTCACCTGGTCCGTTTGCGGTCAACGGCCATATAGCCTCAAAACTAGGCCACAAATAACTATTAGTTGTCGCACCGGTGCCTTCGCCTCCTAACCACGGAAGAGAATACACGCGCGTATAAAACAGAGCACCAAAGAAAGCAGCAAAAAACATAACTTCAGAAAAAATAAACCAGAACATACCCCATCGAAAAGAAGTATCTACTTGATTATTATAAGTGCCTGATTCACTTTCTTTAATTACATCACCAAACCAACCAAACAGCATCACTAACAAAATGACTGCACCGACTATCATTAAGTGCTTGCCCCACACTGCACCATTTAATAGATTGGAAAAACCCACCATGAGACTGCAAACTGCAATCGATCCAGTTATTGGCCAATAACTGCCATGAGGGATGAAATAATTACTTTCTGCTTGTGCCATAAATTTTCTCTTAATAAATTTTAAGTGTTATCGATATTATTTAATGATGTGCTAGCAGTATTACTAACATCAAAGTATGTGTAGGAAAGCGTCACCGTCTTAATATGCTTGGGTAATGCAGGATTGACAACAAATACCACTGGCATTTCTAGCGATTGATCTGATTCTAGCAATTGATCTGTAAAACAAAAACATTCTGTTTTAACAAAATGTCTCGCAGCGGTGCTGGGCGCAACACTGGGTATCGCTTGACCAATGATAGATCGGTTAGTCTTATTATGAATAAAAAAACTTGCCTGGTACGCCTTACCAGGATGCACCTGCATTTTAGAAATTTCTGGTTTGAAATCCCATGACATGCCTTGGTTCAAGGTCGTAATAAACTCTACTGTAATAGTGCGTGACTCATCTAATTCAAAATTAGCTTGTTGTTGTTCAGTAACACTTTCCGACTTACCATTTAGTCCAGTCACATCACAAAGCAAATCATACAATGGTACTAATGCGTAACCGAAGCCAAACATGGCTACTGCAAATAAGCTTAGTTTGAATGCACTAATATTAGATGACATCTTCATAACCAAAATAGCTTTAAGCTTATCTACTAGCCACTAAAAAATAGAAACCAACATAAATAAACAATGCGACGCAGCCCATAATGATTGCAGTGCGCATCGCGGATTTTTTCTGTTGATCCATTATTTATGTGATGCCAAACCTAATTCAGCTTCAACATTCGGTGGTGTTGTAAAGCTATGGTATGGAGGTGGAGACGTTAAGGTCCACTCTAAGCCTTCCGCACCTTCCCAAACTCGGTCCGTTGCTTTGGCACCGCCACGAATAGTGGCAATCACAAGACCTAAGAATATTAGTTGGGCAAAACCAAAGCCGAATGCACCAATTGTTGCAATCTGGTTGTAATCCGAAAACTGTAACGCGTAATCTGGTATACGGCGAGGCATACCTGCCAAACCTACAAAGTGCATAGGGAAGAATGTCACGTTTACGAAAATGGTAGATAACCAAAAATGCGTCTTACCCCAGAACTCGCTATACATATGACCGGTCCACTTCGGTAACCAGTAGTACACAGCTGCGATAATTGCAAAAATTGAGCCAGGCACTAGTACGTAATGAAAATGCGCCACTACAAAATAAGTATCGTGATACTGGTAGTCAGCCGGGGTAATAGCCAACATCAATCCTGAGAATCCACCGATTGTGAATAAGATAATAAACGCGATAGAAAACAACATAGGCGTCTCAAAAGTCATCGAACCACGCCACATCGTACTAATCCAGTTAAACACTTTTACCCCAGTAGGCACTGCTATGAGCATCGTCGCAAACATGAAAAATAGCTGTCCTGCGAGCGGCATACCTACGGTAAACATATGGTGTGCCCATACGATGAAGGATAGGAATGCAATTGAGGCCGTCGCATAAACCATTGACGAGTAACCAAATAAAGGTTTGCGTGCAAAAGTTGGGATAATGCTTGAAACCACACCAAAAGAGGGAAGAATCAAAATATAAACTTCAGGATGACCAAAAAACCAGAAGATATGTTGGAACAATACTGGATCACCGCCACCCGCGGCGTTAAAAAAGCTAGTTTCAAAAAACTTATCCGTCAACAGCATGGTTACACCACCCGCTAACACCGGCATTACGGCAATCAACAAATACGCTGTAATCAACCAGGTCCAAACAAACAGTGGCATGCGCATTAATGTCATACCCGGTGCACGCATATTCAGAATCGTAGCTACTACGTTAATCGCACCCATGATGGATGACATGCCCATGAAATGAATTGCAAAAATAACAAACGGAAGCGCATCACCAGTTTGTAATGACAGCGGTGGATACAACGTCCAACCACCAGCAGGACCGCCACCATCCATAAACAAAGTTGAAAGCATCATGGTGAAAGCAAATGGAAGAATCCAGAAACTCCAGTTATTCATTCGCGGCAACGCCATATCTGTGCCACCAATCATCATAGGAATTAACCAATTGGCTAAGCCCGTAAAAGCTGGCATCACCACACCAAAAATCATGATGATGGCATGCATGGTAGTCATAGAGTTAAAGAACTGTGGATCTACAAATTGCATTCCCGGTTGAAATAACTCAGTACGAATAATCAACGCCATGAATCCACCAATGAAGAACATGATGAATGAGAACCACAAATATAAAGTACCAATATCTTTATGATTGGTAGTGGTAATCCAACGCATCATACCTGATGGATGATGCTCGTCATGATGATCATCTGCTGTCGTGGTAGACATATATAAAACTCCTAAATATAAAATCTTTACAATTTAACTAACTATAAAAGTTAACTAATAAAACGAATTATGTACCCTGTTAATTGCTTAGAGCTGCTTGCGTGTCAGCCACCGCTACAACTTTCTTATCGATGGACTTACTAGCACTCGCCATGTTTTTATTTTCCTGGTCCAACACCCATTGATCATATTCTTCAGGTGGAAGTGCGCGCACTACGATTGGCATAAAGCCATGGTCACGGCCACACAGTTCGGCACATTGGCCTCGGTAAATGCCCGGCTCTTCGATTACCGTCCACATTTGATTAATGTAGCCAGGTATAGCATCTTTCTTCAGTGCTAAATCTGGTACCCACCAAGCATGCAACACATCACTTGCCGTAAGTAATATGCGAATTTTTCGATTGGTTGGAAGCACTAACTGGTTATCAACTTCCAATAAATAATTCTCATTCTTCTCAGCTTTATTATAAATTTCATCACGCGGTGTTTTTAAAATACTGTAGAAATCGATGTCACTGTCGACATACTCGTAACGCCACATCCATTGATAACCCGTTACCTTGATAGTCATTTCCGCACCACTGGTGTCTTCCATAGCTATGAGTACTTTTGCTGAGGGGATAGAGATACCAATTAAAATAACAAATGGCACGGCAGTCCATAAAAATTCCAACGACGTACTTTCATGAAACTTTGCAGCAGTAACACCTTTAGATTTTCGATCTCTATAAATTGAGATCGCCATAGCACCAAATACTAATACGCCAATTACACAACAAATGTAAAAAATCAGCATATGAAGACCAAATACCTGCTTACTTATATCCGAGACACCCTCAGTCATATTGTATGGCTGAATATCTGCCCAGACATTTTGAGAAACCATTGTCATCAAACCTAATAATGAGCTAACTGAACGCATGAAGTATTTTTGTTTCATTAATATTTACCTGCCAAAAAACTAATTATGTATTAAGTATTGTGAAGTGCTTTCACTAATGAGTCAGACAAACTTTTCCGCTCACCATCAGTTAAACATTTCCCTATTTCCGTTTCTTTGCCTTTTGAGCGTATGAGCAATTTACTAGGATGGCCTTGTAACGGTGAGTTTACTAGCTCCAAATTTACCCAAGCCCGTTCAAATTGCCATACTTCACTAGGCTTTTTCCTTCCCTTTTCTACTCTAACTAAATCGTCTTCTATTGTGACGACTTCTTGATCTCGACCATGCAAGTTGCATACATATAAACCAGCCGAAAGCGCTAATATTTCTAATCCCGCAAAAGGCAAAATTAACCATGCCCCTTTTAAAGCAAACATGCCTGCTATAGCAAATGATATTGCGGCCATAAAATAAATAAAAAGCTTATTGCCACGCCAAGATAAGGATTGATTACGTCGAACTATAAATCGCATTGGTGCAGATAGTTCATGATCTATATCAGTAATTGTGGCCAAAGTATAAATGCCTTATTTCGCAAACCCAAATCCAGCAATGCCGGGGGTTAGATACTAATATATTAGGCAATATTATTGCGTGTAATTGTATCCCTCCATTAGAAAATGTCATTCCCACCCATGCAGGGCAATTGGGATAGTTGTCCTCTACAAAATTTATGTCTTATATTGGCATAAATAATGGTTATCAGTAATATAATTACCGTGACTATTTAATTGCATCAATAGGTATATATATTTCAGCTTCTCCTGCAGTCGTTTGTTTTATGTTTGTCACTGATTTACGTGCATAACCATAAATTACTTCATAACTTGCAGGCAATAGGCCATTTTTTTGTCGGTATTTTTCATAAGCAGCTTCGAATTGCTGAAATTTACCTTTACCCATTAAGCCACCAGACAACCCCTCACCAACGAATTTACCACGACTCCCTGTATCTTTTAAATCGCGCAATAACTGCCGAGATTTTTGATACTCAATAGTAATTACCTCCATGTCCACCACAGGGTCACCGTAATGACTCGCTAATAACAAATCTCCTACATGATGCATATCTAAAAAATTATGCACATGCATTTGTTGATCAACTTGTGCCCAACTTTGACGCAATTCTAACAACGTATCCGGCCCAAAAGTGCTAAACACCAGAACACCATCAGGCTTTAAGACTCGCCAACACTCAGCAAACACATGCTGAAGGTTTTCGCACCATTGAAAGGTTGAGGTCGAGAAGACTAAGTCGACTGATTCATCTTTAACCGATATTTGTTCAGCATCACAACATACAGTCGAAGCAACTTGTTGTAAGGGCGGTTGCATTTGATTCAACTGCGTCAACATAGGTAAAGCAATATCACTAGCGATTACATAGGCATCAGGAAACTGCTTTTGTAGTCCTCGAGTGCTTTTACCTGTACCTGAGCCAATATCTAAAATAGTCTTTGGGTCTACTCTCAACATTTGCAATCGCTCTATTGCACGATTACAAATTTCTTGCTGAACAATAGCGGCAGCATCATAAGTATCTGCCGCATTCGAAAAATCTTTACTTATTAGTTGTTTATTTAACATTAAACTCTTTCAATAGACCCAGTAGATGGGCTCGATAACTTGGCATACATCAGTTTCACTTGATCTATAAACTGTTCAGAATGCGATAAAAATGGTACGTGGCCTGCTCGAGTTACTTTAAATAACTGCGCCAACTTACAAAGATCAGCGGCTTGCTCCGCAGCACAAATTGGTGAAACCTGATCATTTACTCCATGAAATAAAATTACTGGTAGCCCTAGCGATGCGAATGTTTCACGCAAATCAATCTTTAATAACCAATCTAGGCCCCAGCGAATATTGCATAAATTTAGATCTGCTTGCTGACCGATCGATGCTTGTTCTAGATTTAGCATTATTGGTTTTAATGACTTTCCATGTAAAACCTGTAATGCAATAAATTTCTTCAACGTCTCTTGTGGCGAAGCATCGTACTGTTTTACAAATTGCTGAAAAGTACTAATTTGCATCGCATGCAGCCAATCTTTTGCTGATACGAATTTTGGAGTACTACCAATTAACATCAGACTTTGCACTCGCTCAGGATACTGATTTACATATAACTGAGCTAACAATCCACCCAATGACCAACCAATTAACACGCAACGTTGCGGAAGCGCATTAGCCAATAACGTCAACCCCTGACCGACGCTCCTGTCCCAAATTATGTCATGACTTTTACCATGCCCCGGTAGATCTACACACCAAACATGTAGCTCTTCCGCAAGCCGGGCAATGCAAGGCTGCCAAATTTTCGAACTTGAACCCCATCCATGCAACAATACCAATTCCGGCCCGTTACCTGCTCGGCCATATTTTGAAACATGTAGTGTGGACATCGTATTGATGGACAATCTTCCAATTCAAATACTTATGGTGGTAGTAGCGTATCTACTCGGTTCGATCAATAGCGCTATCATTGTAAGCAAAGCATTCAGTTTACCCGACCCTAGAACACTAGGCTCAGGCAATCCCGGGGCAACCAACGTTTTGCGCACCGGTAATAAAACCGCTGCCGTAATTACTTTAGCAGGTGACTTACTAAAAGGCTTACTTCCCGTACTCGCAGTCGACTTACTTACGGCTAACGCTCCACTTGTTGCCGTCAGCGGGATTGCAGCGTTACTTGGACATATGTATCCACTTTATTACGGCTTCAAAGGAGGCAAAGGCGTCGCAACAACGTTAGGTGTACTACTTGGATTTGATTGGTTACTGGGCGGTATATGGATTGTGCTTTGGTTACTCACTGCACTAGCATTTCGTTATTCTTCTCTTTCTGCCTTAATTGCCACGCTACTAATTTCAATTATTAGCTGGTTTTGGACAGATAATGTTTGGTTATTTATCTCCATGGCAATCATCACCGTATTTGTTTTTTGGAGACACCGCAGCAATGCTCAAAAACTATTGAACGGCACCGAATCTAAACTCGGCAAATCAAAGCAAATACCTAAATAGCTTCTAATGACCATCTAGGCTGCACTTGTATTTGCAGGTCTTGATTCTGGACATCCTCCTGCAAACGTAGCTCAGCTAATTTCAGTAAGCCAAGTTGCGCTACCATCGCTGCATTATCCGTGCAAAATTCTGGGGCAGGATAAAATACTTCCATTCCTCGCTTAGCCAAATTTTCTTTTAGTTGCTGACGTAATTTTTTATTTGCACCCACACCACCTGCAACCACCAAGGTATTTGCGTCACTTTGCTCTAAAGCACGTAATGATTTGATAACTAGCGTTTCTACCGCTGCATCTTCAAACGCACAGGCCACATCCGCACGCGTTTGATCATCAATTGATGATTGATTCTTTTGCAGTCCTTTTAATGTATTCAACACATGTGTCTTCAAACCACTAAAGCTAAAATCCAGCCCTGGTCTATCCGTCATTGGACGCGGAAAGTTAAAACGCTTTGAATTTCCCTGTATTGCCAATTTCGCGATTTGAGGCCCTCCTGGGTAAGCTAGGCCAAGTAACTGCGCAGTTTTATCAAACGCCTCGCCCACCGCATCATCAATACTTTCGCCCAATATGCTGTACTGGCCTAATGCATCAATTTTCACTAACAGGGTATGCCCACCCGAAACCAGTAACGCCACATAAGGGAAATTAGGAGAAATATTTTCGATTAGAGGTGCTAATAAGTGCGCTTCCATGTGGTGAATTGATATAGCAGGCTTATCGATCGACCACGCTAAGCTTCGCGCAAACCCTGCACCAACCATTAATGCACCCATCAACCCAGGACCGGAGGTATACGCAATCGCATCAATTTCTGCAAACTCCAGCTTGGCCTCTGCTAAGGTTTCATGAACCAACGGGCCAAGCTTACGAATGTGGTCTCGAGAAGCTAATTCAGGCACCACTCCGCCATAAGGACTGTGCAGCTCAATTTGAGAATAGAGCTTATTCGCAAGCAAACCATCTGATTCACTGATAATCGCTACCGCTGTCTCATCACAAGAGCTTTCTATCCCAAGTACTCGCATAGCAGCATTATCACGCTATTTAGCCACCCAGGTATATCATCAGATTAGGTAGATATTTAAGATAAGGCCTTATATCCAGTCTAGTAATTTGATATTCACAACCCCAACTGTATAATCGCGGCTCATTTTTAATAAAGTAATTTCATTAATCATATGCCTGGTGTACGAGTAAAAGAAAACGAGCCCTTTGATTTCGCATTGCGACGTTTTCGTCGATCTTGCGAAAAAGCTGGAACAGTCACTGAAGTTCGTCGTCGTGAGGCTTATGAAAAACCTACCGAAATTCGCAAGCGTAAAGCAGCTGCAGCCGTAAAACGTAACGCAAAGCGTGTATCACGCACCAGTTTGCGCCGCCGCCGCCTTTACTAAATTCTATTTTTAAACACCTCCAGGTGTCTGATCTAAAAGCTAAGCTGACAGAAGACATGAAGACCGCTATGCGTGGCGGAGATAAGGAGCGCTTGCAAACTATTCGCTTAATTCTTTCTGCTGTTAAGCAACAAGAAGTAGACACACGTGAAGAACAAAGTGATAACGATATCATTGCATCACTGACTAAAATGCAAAAACAACGTAGAGAATCTATTAGTCAGTTTGAGAAAGCTGGCAGACAAGACTTAGTAGACAAAGAAAAACAAGAATTAGTCGTTATTAGCGAATACCTGCCTGCCGCACTTTCTGAAGATGAAATTGATAATTTAATTTCTGCAGCAATGACTAAGAGTGGAGCATCCAGTATTAAGGACATGGGCAAAGTCATGGGAATTCTAAAACCTCAACTTGCCGGTCGTGCAGATATGGGTGCTGTCAGTGCAAAAATTAAATCAGCTCTAGCTTAATCGTTAAAGACCAATCGCATATTGGCAGTTGCTAATACTGAATTAGACTTTCAGACCTCGTAAGTCAAGCTAGCTTTAAACACCGTTTAACGGCTATTCAATTAACATTAATTCTTTATATAACATAAATATTGTAAGCTTGTTAAATTGCACTGGTTACATCATATAGGCTTAACTTTCTTAAATTACTCTTACTGAGAATATACTCAGTTTAAACCAAATAGGTTTCCTGCATTATGTCTGCTCTTAAAAACGATCTTTTTATCCGCGCACTACTAAAAAAAGAAGTGGAACGCACACCCATGTGGATTATGCGTCAAGCCGGTCGTTATCTTCCTGAATATCGTGCGACTCGAAAGCGTGCAGGTAATTTTTTAACTTTATGCAAGACACCCGAATTAGCATGTGAAGTGACTATGCAACCACTTGATCGATATGGTTTAGATGCTGCCATCTTATTTTCTGATATTCTTACCATTCCCGATGCGCTAGGACTTGGCTTGCAGTTTAGTGAAGGTGAAGGGCCAAGTTTTAAGTCTCCTATTGCCAACATGGCTGATGTAGAACGAATAACTCACTTAGAACCTATAAATGAACTCCGTTACGTAACCGATGCCGTAAGCCTCATTCGCAAAGAACTCAATGGTCGTGTCCCCTTAATAGGGTTCTCTGGTAGCCCATGGACACTCGCCACTTACATGGTTGAGGGCAAAGGCAGCAAAGAATTTCACAAAGTGAAAGGCATGCTCTACAAGGAGCCTGATACCTTAGAAAAACTCTTGAACGTTTTAAGCAAATCCGTCACAAGCTATTTAGCTGCACAAATAGAGGCTGGTGCACAAGCAGTAATGATCTTTGATACATGGGGCGGAGTATTATCTAAAGAATGCTATCTGAAATATTCTCTTTCTCCTATGCAGAAAATTGTACAAGACCTCAAAAGCCTTCCATCTGCCAAAGATGTGCCAATTGTATTATTTACCAAAGGTGGCGGAAATTGGCTAAATGAAATGGCTGCCACGGGCTGTGATGCATTGGGGCTAGATTGGACTACCGAAATTAACGTTGCCCGCGCACAAGTAGGTGATAAGGTGGCATTACAAGGAAACTTAGATCCTTGCGTTCTTTATGGCAGTGATCAAGTAATACGAGATGAAGTTAAAAAAGTTCTCGATAAATTTGGCAAAGGCTCTGGCCATGTACTAAATCTAGGTCATGGAATACAACAGTATGTTGATCCAGAAAAAGTAACTGTGCTAGTTGAAGCCGTTAAAGAACTCAGTCCTGAGTATCATTAAGTAAGGATTCGTTTAACAACTCAGCTAAACCTTTTAAATTAGTTCTCTGCATACTTCGATTCTGAATTTTACTCTTCGGTTGCTGATGTTGCTGACGTAAATTAAATACCAACACTTCAATTTCATTGTTTTGGTACTCAAAACTAATCGTTGGCAGAAAAGCGAAATCATTATTTATTTTTAAACGTCGCTCAGCCAATTTCAGCTTAATCTTTTTATCACCGAGCTCATCGATTATCTTTTCAACCGTATCGCATGCAACATGGATACTAATAACAGCATTAACACCAGCAGTTCCTTCCAGCACTGGGCCAACTAGATATGGCGAATATTTATGCAACCATTTCATAATGGTTAATGCTATCTGACGTTGCGCTAATAGTTTTTGTTCTTGATTAGGTATAAAAGTTTTTTGGAATGAAGCAATGGCTTGCTCAATTTCGAAATTACTTGGCAATGAGCCATGTTGTGAATTACCCAGCCTTTCACTAGCTTTTAACTTAGCACGATGGAAATCACGAAGCCCTTCTTGAACGATAATTTTGGCAGTTTCATGGGCTAACGATTGCCTTAAATAATCTGATTTATTACGGCCCACCTTCAGATACAAACAAGCTTAAATTAAGATTTAGAAAAGTTGTTCCGGAATCTCGATCACTTCCCCTGGCTCTCCATCTTGCTGCTGGAAAGTAATTTGATTATCGATCTCAACACTAGACGTTGGAATATACTGCTCACGGAAAGTTTCGTTTATACCCTGGTTACTATCTTGATCAACAAGCAAGCCTGTTTTAGGATCAATTCGCATTGTTACTATTCCAGCCGGTGCTTGCAGTGAATTTTCTGCTTTATCCGCTAATGCAACACGCATGTAATCCATCCATATTGGTAAGGCTGCAGTACCACCCACTTCACGTTTACCAAGCGGTCTATCTTGGTCAAAGCCTACCCAAGTCGTTGCTACTACATCACCATTGAATCCACTAAACCATGCATCATGCTGTTCGTTTGTTGTGCCTGTTTTGCCAGCCAGATCATTTCTTCCTAATGCCTTAGCTTTAGTAGCGGTACCTCGTTTGATAACATCTTGCATCATGCTTACCATCTGATAAGCATTTTCTTGGTCTAAGACACGGGCTGCAACCCTAAGACTGCCTGACAACCCAGATGGTAAATTTGTCTTGCTTAAATTTGCTTCTACTCTATCCGATTCTTGTTTATTAATTTGTTGCTGCAGCTGCTTACAGTCCGTTTCACAAACCGTTAATGAATCTGCACTAAACAACACTTCACCTTTGTCATCTTCAATTCGTTCTATAAGGTAAGGGTCAATCTGATAACCACCATTGGCAAATACAGAATAACCTTTAGCCAACTCAAGTGGCGTTACCGCTCCAGACCCAAGTGCCAAGGTTAAATCATAAGGTAAACGTTCTTGGTCAAACCCAAACTTGGTTACATGTTGCATGGCATGCCTGCGTCCCATGTCATTAAGCAAGCGAATTGAAACCATATTGCGTGACTTAAATAACGCAACTCGTAGACGTGTTGGCCCAAAAAACTTGCCGCTATAATTTTGTGGCCGCCAAGTATCTTCAAGCGCAACATCTTCAAATACTACGGGAGCATCATTAATTATACTGGCTGGTGTATAACCAGAATCCAATGCAGCAGAATAAATGAAGGGCTTAAAACTAGACCCGGGTTGTCGCCTAGCTTGAATGGCACGATTAAATTTACTGTAGTAATAATCAAACCCACCTACTAGCGCAAGGATTCCACCATTATGTGGATCTACAGAAACCAATGCTCCTGAGACATTAGGAATTTGTGCTAATGACCACTGCTTAGAATCTTCAGTGCTGACCCGAATCACATCACCAAGAGCGAACATTTTTGTAAAGTCTGATGGCTCTTGACCCATTGAATTTTCATTCAGGTATGGACGCGCCCAAGCGGCGCTTCCCAATGTGACGGCTATATTGCGATCCACACCAATATAGACCTGTAAAGATTCTTTTTTAATATCGGTGATTACACCTGGTATTAAACCACCCACTTCTGGTAACTCACTTAGTGTTTCATCAAGCTTTGCTATATCAATCTCGCCAGATACAGTATTAATAGATGCAACTTTAGACTCTGCACCGCGATAACCATGACGTAAATCGTAATTACGCAATCCGCTAACTAATGCTTGCCTCGCGGCTTGCTGCAAACGTGTATCTACCGTGGTGTATACACGATAGCCTTTATTATAAGCATCTTCAGTACCAAAACTATCGACGATAAAAGCGCGCACCATCTCACCTATATAAGGTGCATCCACCTCCACCCTTGGGTAATGGCGTGAAGCCGTTACTTCAGCCTCAACTGAATTTTGATAGGTTTCTTTATCGATGAAACCTAGCTGGTGCATTCTACCTAGAACATAGTTTCGCCTAACCAATGCTCGATCTGGGTTTATAATTGGATTAAATCGAGAAGGTGCTTTTGGCAAACCCGCAATCATTGCAACCTGGGAAATTGATAGCTCATCTACATTGAGGCCATAATAGACATCTGATGAAGCGCCAACACCATAGGCACGATTTCCGAGGTAAATTTTGTTTAAATACAATTCAAGAATTTCATCCTTGCTGAGCTCATGTTCGATTTGTAGAGCGAGGAAAATTTCGCGTAGCTTACGAACATAAGTACGCTCATTACCGAGAAAAAAGTTTCTCGCAAGCTGCATAGTGATGGTACTACCGCCCTGACGTTTTTGACCTGTTCGAAGCACTTCGATCGCCGCTCGAATCAAACCCTGGTAATCAACCCCTGGATGTTGATAAAAACGGTCATCTTCAGCAGCAAGGAATGCCTGAATGACTGGCTGAGGGTACTCTTTGATCTGTAACGGCTGACGACGCTTTTCTCCATATACTGCTATCAGCTTTTCATCTCGACTAAATACCTTAAGTGGCACCTGTAATTCCACGTCTTTCAGTGTACTAACACTAGGCAGGCCAGGAGCAAAATAAAGGTATGTACCCACCGCAATGATGCCTACAGCGACGGAGATCCCGAAAATTCCGATGAATACTAGTCGTAATAGCTTTAAAAACAATGGCATATGCTTACAATGAACGCTGCTCTAGTGAGTTATATAAATAGCGGGGTATCAGAACCTAAATTTATTGGTTCAGCAAGTAGTTTGCGAAATCCACCATTTGATATAGAGTTACGCACAGTTTCTAATATACTTATATACATACAAATCATAACCACTACATAATTTGAATTAATTAATTACCAACGTGTTATTTTTCAATAAAAACAAAGGCCCAGTCGTCGGCTTAGATATTAGCTCTTCTTCCGTGAAGGCGATGGAGTTCTCGCAAACCAGCAATGGATATCGAGTTGACCATTATGGGGTTGAGCCGCTTCCATCAAATGCCGTAACCGAAAAAGTAATTTCGGATATTGATGCGGTTGGCGAAAGCATTAGACAAGTTATGAAGAAGTCTAGTTCCAAAGCAAAAAACTGCTGCCTAGCCGTAGCAGGTTCAGCCGTCATTACTAAAGTCATTACCATGCCGGCTAATCTTAGCGAAGAAGATCTAGAAGGCCAAATCCAATTAGAAGCTGATCAGTACATTCCTTATGCACTTGAAGAAGTAAATTTAGATTTTGATATTTTAGGGCCTACTGAAGAAAACCCAGAAACTATAGACGTATTACTTGCAGCTTCACGTAGCGAAAATGTAGATATGCGCGTTGCAGCTGCCGAAGCTGCTGGACTTACACCCATTGTAATTGATGTAGAAGCTTATGCGATTGAGAATGTATTCCCAATACTAACGGAAACGGTGGATGGTAGAGGGCGCGACAAAACAGTCGCTATTCTGGACATTGGCGCCACGATGACCAGCCTGAATGTACTTGATGACCATAAAATGGTCTATACACGCGAACAGCCATTTGGCGGCAAGCAGTTAACTGAAGAAATCATGCATCAGTATGGTCTAACGTATGAAGAAGCGGGTCTAGCCAAGAAAGAAGGCGGATTACCAGAAAATTATGTATCGGACCTATTAGAACCATTTAAAAATACAGCCGCTCAACAAGCTAACCGTTTTTTGCAGTTTTATTACTCCGCTAGCCAGAACGTAACGGTTGACCATATATTATTAGCAGGTGGTTGCGCTGCGATACCTGGTTTAGACGAGCGTATTGCTAACGAAACAGGCATTCAAACTACAATTGCTAACCCATTCAGCCACCTTTCATTAGGCTCCAAGATTAACCCGCAAGCTCTAGGTACTGACGCACCGTCTATGTTAATAGCTTGTGGCCTTGCACTAAGGGCTTTCGACTAAATGGCTAGAATCAATTTATTACCCTGGCGCGAAACACGTAGGAGTGAACAACAGAAAGAGTTTTTTACTTTAATGGCTATGGCTGCAGCATTATGTGGATTAGTGGTGTTACTTACACATTTTGAGATCAATGGCAGAATCAGCCATCAAGACAATCGTAATCAGTTTATAACCAATGAAATAAAAGTCTTAGATGGGAAAATTGCAGAAATTAAAAAATTAGACTCTACTCGACAAGCGTTAATTGAGCGCATGGATGTTATCCAGAACTTACAAGCTGCTCGTCCAGGTGTGGTACATCTATTTGATGAGTTGGTAAAAACGTTGCCCGAAGGCGTACATCTTTCTAGCCTAAAACAGTCAGAAAACAATCTACAACTATCAGGGCAAGCTGAGTCTAATGCGAGAGTTTCATCATATATGCGCAAAATTGAAGACTCTGAATGGCTAGCCAGTCCAAGTTTAGGTGTAATTGAGACAAGAGACACTGCACTCACCAGAATCAGCAGCTTTAGTTTAACTGCACAACAGGTGAATCCAAATATCGAAGAACAAGAAAACTAAACTATGGACTTCGCTGAACTACAAAATGTAAATTTCAATAATATTGGTACATCACCTCTATGGGTGAAAGTATTGTTAATTGGACTCGTCTGTATTGCCATACTATTTGCTGGCTATTGGCTGCACCATAAAAACCAATTAGAGAGTTTAAAAAGAGTACAGGCCCAAGAGGTTGAGCTTAGAAGTACTTTTGAAAATAAAGCTGAAAAAGCTGCCAATCTAGAATTATATAAAGTCCAATTGGAAGAAATGCGCCGTACTTTTGGTACCTTATTACGCCAATTGCCTAGCAAAACAGAAATTCCTGCGCTTATTGTTGATATTTCACAGACAGGGTTGGCCAGCGGATTAGAGATCGAGCTGTTCAAACCAAATCCTGAATCTCGCAGAGAATTTTATGCAGAAAAGCCTATTAGCTTAAGAGTTAAAGGGGACTATCATCAGTTTGGTGCGTTTGCGAGCGAAATTGCAGCGCTTCCTCGAATTGTAACGCTACATAATATCTCCCTCAGCCCAAGTGGTGATAAAAGCAAAGAAATGACGATGACGGCTACTGCAAAAACCTATCGTTACCTTGATGAGGATGAGGAATGAGTAGGTTAATCGCATCATTTAAAAACCCAATTTTTTGGGCTTTATTTACAATCTCAGTCACCATGATATTACCGGGTTGTGGAAGAGAAATGCGTGATCTAGAAGATTACGCGGAACAGGTAAAATCTCGTGAGCCGCCAGGAATTGACCCTATACCTGAAGTAAAGCCATACCAAAGCTTTAAATACCAAGCAAATAATGCACGCAACCCTTTTGATGCGACCATTTTTCAAACCAAAATTGTGCAAAACATAAGAAAAAAGACAGGCTCAGGGATCTCGCCTGACCCCAACCGTACTCCTGAGTTTTTAGAGAATTTTCCTCTAGATACGTTGCGCATGGTTGGCACGCTGGAGCAACAAGGCACGCTTTGGGCCTTGGTACAAACACCTGAAAAAACCATTCAACGGATTTCCGCGGGAAATTACTTAGGCCAGAATAATGGAAAGGTGCTAGGCGTGTCTGATGCTGGCATTAAACTTGAAGAAATTATTCCAGATGGATTTGGTGGTTGGCGCAAACGTGACGGCAATATTGCATTAAGCGAATAATAAATTAATGCAAGCGAACACCAACAAATTTTTTATTAGGGAAAGCATAAATACTAAGGGGCATTACGCCATGAATGAATCATCATCTAACCCACATAGTCATTACAGAGCCAAAATGTTAATTAATAGAACCAATATCAGAACGACCTTAGCAAAAGGAATTACAACATTATTTCTTTTCTTAATAGCGATGACGTCATTTGCTCAAAATGAACTACAAGATATTAAAGTAGCCAGTTTACCAAATGATGAAATTCAGTTATCCCTTCAGTTTGCTAATCCACCAACAGAACCACTTGCTTTCACAATTGATAATCCTGCACGCATAGCGCTAGATTTCCCAGGCACAAACAGTGCGCTAGCGAGTCGTTTCCAAAATATAGGTATAGGCATAGCGCAAAGTGTAAATGCTGCTGAGGCTAAAGGGCGCACAAGAGTAGTTGTAAATCTAAGCCGCATGGAAGAATACAAATCTAGTGTGTCTGGCAATAATTACATACTAACGATAGGCTCAAGCTCTAGCACTAACACCGTTGCTTCTTCATCAAAAGTAGAAAACGTTGCGATTACTCCAACCTATACATCAAACATTACAAGTGGAAATAATATAAACAACGTCGACTTCAGAAGAGGCGATGATGGTGCTGCACGCATAGTAATTAGCCTTTCAAATGCAAATATTCCTATTAGTTTGAGCGAGCAAGGCGGCCGAGTTATTGTTGATTTTAGCAATACCTCTCTCCCAAGTAATTTAAGCAAACGATGGGATGTAGTTGATTTTTCTACGCCAGTGAAGTTGTTTGAAACCTTCTCTGATGGATCAAACGCTAAAATGATAATTTCTCCTGATACTAGTAAAGAGTTTGAACATCTCGCTTATCAATCTGACAATCAATATGTAGTTGAAGTAAGAGAAATTCCTGAGGAAATTGTAGAACAACGCAAAAAAGACGTGTTTGAAGGTGAGCGACTTTCATTAAACTTTCAAGACATCGAGGTACGCTCAGTTTTACAACTGATCGCTGACTTTACTAATTTAAATATGGTTGTGAGCGATGCCGTTGCTGGTAATTTAACACTGCGATTAAAGAATGTTCCATGGGACCAGGCTTTAGATATTATTCTAAAAACCAAAGGCTTAGGTAAGCGTGAAAATGGTAATGTAATTTATGTCGCGCCAAGTGAAGAAATAGCAGCGCGTGAGAAACTAGAACTAGAAGCCCAGCAACAAGTGCAAGAGCTTGCTCCATTACGATCTGAATTTATTCAGGTCAATTATGCTAGAGCAGGTGACCTCGCAGCATTATTAAAATCTTCAGATAACTCATTGCTATCAGAGCGTGGCAACGTCACCGTCGATGAGCGTACCAATAATTTATTAGTTCAAGACACTACGCTTAAGTTAGACGAAATTCGACGCCTAGTTGAAAGACTAGATGTTCCTGTTAAGCAAGTATTAATTGAATCACGAATAGTGGTCGCTAATGATGATTTCAGCAAAGCATTAGGTGTGCGTTTCGGAGTGTCTAACCGAGATACTAATACAGGCGGCAGCGATGATGACTTTGACGCTATAGCTCGAAATCTTGAAGGTACAGATGCTGCGCTTAATGGCGCCACTATCCCCTTAGCCAATAGATTAAATGTTGACTTACCAGCTGCTGCTGCAACCGGAAGTATAGGCTTGGCTCTAGCTAAACTGCCATTGGGCCTCTTGCTTGATTTAGAGCTTTCTGCAGCACAGGCAGAAAGTCGTGCTGAAGTGATATCTACACCACGGGTAATCGCCTCCAATCAAACTACTGCGCGTATAGAACAAGGTACTGAAATCCCATTTCAATCCGCCACGTCAAGTGGTGCTACAGATGTAGAATTTAAGAAAGCAGTTTTGTCTCTTGAAGTTACGCCACAGATAACTCCTGATGACCGAGTATCCATGAAACTCTTAGTTACCAATGATTCTATTGGCGCATTAGTGCCATCAGGGTTTGGTGGCACTATTCCATCCATTGACACTAACGAAGTTGAAACCGATGTATTGGTTGATAATGGACAAACCATAGTGCTAGGTGGTGTTTACCAACAAGACACTAACAAATCAGTAAGCCGTGTACCTTTCTTTGCTGACCTACCTTTTGTAGGTGTACTATTTAGAAATAGCTCATTTACAGACAACAAGTCAGAACTATTAATATTCATCACACCAAAAATTATCAGCGAACAATTAAAGCTAGTTCGCTAATTTACAGTATTTACACTTATAAACCCTCTCTAGACATAGAGAGGGTTTTTTCGTTTTGGTTTATACTCTTAGTTTTAAACTTAAACGTAATCTACGGTGGCAACTCAAAACATTATTCTTATTGGTGCAATGGGTGTTGGTAAGTCTACCGTCGGCAAGCGTTTAGCCAAAAAACTAAATCTAGAGTTCTATGATAGTGACCAGGAGATTGTAAAAAAAACTGGTGTAGATATTGCTACAATTTTTGAGTACGAAGGTGAGCAAGGCTTTCGTGAGCGTGAAGAAAATATACTTAAAGAACTCTGTAAATTGAAACCCATAGTATTAGCTACTGGCGGAGGATCTATTCTTTCAATTAATACGCAAAAATTATTAGCAAATTCAGGCATCGTGTTTTACTTAAAAGCATCGATAGAATCAATTTTAAATAGATCAAAAAATGAGACTTCTAGACCATTGCTAAATACAGCAAATAAACGTGAAACTATAACTAACATACTAAGGCAACGCACACCTCTTTATGAATCTGTAGCGCACCACACCATTAACACCGATAGACATACCGTGAACTGGTCAGCTGATCAAATTATAAAAGTGGTACAAAGTCAAAAATAATTTTATTAATATAGCTAAAAAATGAAAACCTTTGATGTACAACTCGGCAATCGAAGTTACCCAATTTACATTGGCAAAAACTTGCTCGCCCAGTCAAATTTATTCCTTGACCACATTCCAAGCAATGACGTATTTATCATTAGTAACGAAAAAGTTGCGCCTTTATACCTAGATCAAGTACTAGATAGCTGTAAAAAATTAAATTGTGAAATTAAAGTTTTGCCCGATGGCGAGCAATATAAAAACATTAGCACTATAGAAACGATATACAGCTCTCTTTTAGAACAGCATTGTAGCCGTGATACAACATTAATTGCATTAGGTGGTGGTGTTGTCGGAGACATGGCAGGGTTTGCAGCAGCGACCTATCAGCGTGGAGTCAATTTCATACAAGTTCCAACTACACTATTAGCACAAGTTGATTCATCAGTGGGTGGTAAAACAGGTGTAAACCATGCACTTGGGAAAAATATGATTGGCAGCTTTTACCAGCCTCAATGTGTAATTGCAGATCTCAATACGCTTAATACTTTAGATGATCGTGAACTCAGCGCGGGCATAGCAGAGATTATTAAATATGGCCTGATAAGGGACATAGAATTTTTTATGTGGTTGGAAAAAAACATACGAAAGTTAGTGGGTCGAGACGCCGAAGCGCTTGCATTTGCTGTGCATCGTTCTTGTGAAAATAAAGCATTAATAGTAGCTGAGGATGAATTAGAAAAATCAGGAAAACGGGCATTGTTAAATTTTGGCCATACTTTCGGCCATGCTATAGAAACAGGTATGGGCTATGGTAATTGGTTGCATGGTGAAGCTGTTGCATATGGAATGTTAATGGCTGCAGACTTATCAATCAAGCAGGGTTGGCTAACCCAACAAGATTATTCGCGCATAGAAAGCTTATTAGTAGCTGCAAACTTGCCTATACAAGCCCCTAAAAATATGAGTGCTAATGATTTTTTTAGCCACATGTCAGTAGACAAAAAAGTTCGTGATGGAAAATTATATTTGGTGTTACTAAATAAAATTGGTGAAGCTGTCTTAACATCAGATTTTAATACATCTTTACTAGAAGCAACATTACGTGAATGTTGTAATGAATAAAAAATGAATACCAGCACTACCAGCCAAGATCAAGTTAGCGGTAATAATGAGAGCTTAGCGACCTATGCAGCGCATGAAGATCAAAGCAGCGGCAGGCAATATCCAGAAAAAAATGCAAAATACCGCTCCATGTATCAGCGTGATAGAGAACGCATTATCCATAGCGCAGCTTTTAGAAGATTAGAATACAAGACCCAGGTTTTTGTAAATCATGAGGGCGACCTCTTCCGCACTCGCTTAACCCATTCCATAGAAGTTGCACAAATTGCACGTGCCATCGCACGCGCACTAAAGCTTAATGAGGATTTGTGTGAAGCCATTTCCTTGGCGCATGACTTAGGACACACACCTTTTGGTCATGCTGGGCAAGATGCACTAAATGATTGCATGCGTGATCATGGGGGGTTTGAACATAACCTGCAATCTTTACGCATCGTCGACGAGTTGGAATTGAAGTACCCAAAATTTTCTGGCTTAAACCTAACATTTGAAACCAGAGAAGGAATTCTCAAGCATTGTTCTCGCAAAAATGCTGAAAAATTAGGCGAATTGGGTCTGCGTTTTATAAATAGAGGACAGCCCAGCCTAGAAGCACAATTAGCCAATATTGCAGATCAGATAGCTTATAATAACCATGACTTAGATGACGGCTTACGCGCGGGTCTAATTAATGTACGGCAACTTTCTGAAGTGGAATTATTTGACAAAAATTTTACAAAAGTTGACTCAGCTTACCCTCATCTAAGTGAGAGACGTAAAATATATGAGTCTATTCGCAGTATAATAAATGAATTAGTAACTGACTTGATAACTCAAAGTGCGGATACTTTAAAAAGCCTGAAACTGACTACTATTCAAGATGTACGAGCAGAAACTAAGTCAACAATTCGATTTAGTGAAGCTATGTACTCAAAAAATGCAGAACTAAAATCATTTTTAAATAAAAATTTATACCAACATTATAAAGTTCATCGTATGAGCCAAAAAGCAAAAAAAATAATTTTAGATTTATATATGTCCTTTTATAATGACATCAAGCTAATGCCTAGCGAATATCAAGAATCTGCAACAAACATGCAAATTCAAAAAGGTGACAAAGGTAGAGCTCGCATTGTTGCAGATTATATTGCAGGCATGACAGATCGTTATGCCATCGCAGAACACGAGCGTATATTTAATGCAAAAATCATCTGAAAAAGCTTACGATTCTAAAGCTATTGAAAACCTAGGTATGGACTTCATATCAATCGAATGCCTTGAGAAACTAGGCCTTGATCAAAATCCATTTATTGATCATGCCAGGGACCCCTTCCTATTCACTGACAAACAACTTGATATGTCAATGAATGTATTAATGGATTATTTACTCAATCAAAACTCAACAATTGTTTTACTAGGTGAAGTAGGCATCGGGAAAACCACTCATCTACGCATGCTGCTCCGTAAAGGCTATCAGCAATTTAACTTCTGCACATTACGTGCAAAACCTAAAACAACATTCGCGGAGATAGAACAAAAAATTAAGGAAAGGTGGCGTTTATCACAAAGCAGTGATCAAGATGCAGGTGACTTAGATACTGAAAGTGACGAGCCTTTAACAACAAGCGAGCACGTTAAAAAATATATTGAAGATAACAAGCAACCAGTATTAATTATTGATGATGCTCATAGATTACATAATAACGTACTCGATGAACTACTAAAACTTAAGCATCATGTTGGGCTACAATCATCACGTTCATTGGGCTTAGTGCTAGCATCTGAACCTGCATTACAAACCCAGCTATCTGAGTTAGAACAAATTAATGCTGCGGCTACTCAAATTTATCAAATAAATATCCGCCCACTCGATGAAAAACAATGCACAGAATACATAAGTTTTCGTATTGATAAGGCAGGCTCAAATCATGATGCTATATTAAATAGCGATAAAATAAAGGAGATATATTCGCAATCAAAGGGTTTACCTAAGTTAGTTAACAAATTAGCACGAGAAAATATTTCTAAATTGTGTGACGAAAATGTTTCGCCTATTGAAACAGCTCACAAACTCAAATCAAGTCCAGCAACACGTCTTGGTTTAATTCTTGCAGGCTTAGTCGGGCTTGCAGTTTTATTTGCAGCGCTCTCTAACAAGTCTGATAACACTGATGAATCTCTACCTCTAGACCTGCATCAACCTAAGACAGAAAAAGATCTAGCCAAAGCTGACCAACCAAGCTCTGCAATACCAGAATCTGTCAAAAAACCCAAGATCAAAGCTGATGATAAGAATATTACTATAATTGAAAAGCAAAGATCACCCATCAATAAACCATATGTAGCTCCCTTGGTACTTGGCCCACTTCTAGATAACAATCAAAAAAATGAAGTAAGAAAAGAAAAGCAAGACGAAATAATTGAAAAAGTTAAAAACACGCAAACTTCATCAACTGAAAACAAGCCTATTAATTTAACTGATGCTCCTGCACTAAATACATCAGATTGGATTTTAAAACAAAACCCTAATGCCTACACAATCCAAGTAGTAGCATCACCTAATGAAAAAAACTTGTTGGATTTTGTTAAGAAAAATTCTTTAAATGAAAACACGGCATACTATAAGAAAACATCATCAGACAAGAGTTGGTTTGTGCTAGTTCATGGAGTTTATAGCTCTCGCGAGAAAGCTATATCTGGCATTGAAACACTTTCAGACTCATTGAAGAAAAACACTCCCTACCCAGTGCAAATCAAATATTTGCAGGAAGTTATCAATCAATAAAACATCTACTATTGATTAAAAATTTTAGATTAAATAACCTAAATTACTTATAGTTTTACTAATTCAAGAATAAACACTTGCATTACCCATATAAAAGTAATGGTTCTATGCGCCTCCATAGCCATTTTAGATTTGGTACGATAAGCACACCATCTTAAGTTTAAAAAATACATAAAATCTAATCAATAATGTCTTCACGCATTCCACAATCCTTTATTGATGAAGTTGTAACCCGCACGGATATCGTTGAGCTTATTGATAGTCACGTACCTTTAAAAAAGAAGGGTAAAGAATTTGCTGCATGTTGCCCATTTCATAATGAAAAAACGGCATCATTTACTGTTAGTGCAGAGAAACAGTTTTACCATTGTTTTGGTTGTGGGGCACATGGCACTGCGTTAGGGTTCCTAATGGAGTATGAGCGCCTTGATTTCATCGAAGCGGTTGAAGTGCTCGCACAACAGCATGGCCTAGAAATCCCTAAAGACGACACTACCTTTGTAAAAAAAGACCACCAAGCTTTATATACCCTACTAGAACAAGCCAATACTTATTTTCAGCAAAATTTACGTCACCAAAAACATGCGGTTCATTATTTAAAACAACGTGGCGTAAGTGGCGAAATTGCTGCCAAATATGATTTAGGCTTCGCCGCTGATGGGTTTGATAATTTTCTAAAACAATTTAATGCAATAACCACAGAAGAAAAGCTAATTGAAATAGGTTTAGTCAAGAAGAATGACAAAGGTAACTTATATGACCGCTTTCGTAATCGCATTGTTTTTCCAATCAAAGATCGTCGTGGCCGTGTAATAGGATTTGGCGGAAGAGTATTAGATGATGCAGTTCCAAAATACTTAAACTCACCTGAAACACCTGTATTCCATAAAAGTGACGCACTTTATGGTCTATATGAAGCACGAAAGTCTAAACTCGCATCTAAATCACTTATTGTTGTTGAAGGGTATATGGATGTGGTTGCACTGGCTCAACATGGTATCGATAATGTAGTGGCTACACTTGGCACCGCAACCACATCCCAACACATTCAACAGCTATACCGCTGCACACAAGAAATTATCTTTTGTTTTGACGGTGATCGTGCTGGAAGAGAAGCCGCTTGGCGAGCCGCGCAACAAACCATTCCTCTATTTAAAGATGGTCTTGAAGCAAAGTTTCTATTCCTCCCTCAAGGAGAAGATCCTGACAGTTTGATACGTACACGTGGCAAAGAGATTTTTTTACAATATATAAATGATGGTGATTCAATCTCTAGCTTTATATTTTTAAAGCTAAGTGAAGATATCGACACAAGAATACCCTCGGGTAAAGCCAGGCTTGCTCAAATTGCAAAACCATTATTAGAGAAATTTCCTAATGGCGTATTTAAAAAATTAATATTTGAAGAGTTAGAAAAAAAGGTGGGCATCCCTATTTCTTATGTTGCAGATCAAGCGAGGCCAAAAATTTCCAACACAGCCACAAACAACAAAGCTACACCAGTGCGCTTAGCGGTTGCTGCGTTACTTCACCAGCCGTCACTAGCATTGGATATAGAATCATTATCACACTTAGAGGATTGCCAGCTATCAGGAGTACCACTGCTCACACAAATCATACGAATTTGGAAAAATGAACCCGAATTAAGCCATGCAGCACTAATAGAACGGTTTCGAGATCAACCAGAAGAGCAGCAAATTCAGAAGCTTATGTCTTGGTCTCCACCAGAGCTGGACGAACCCGAAAAAGCATTAAAAGATGCTCTGACCTGGATAGAACGCAAAACCCAGTCATCAAGGGTGCAAGAACTCATTAACAAAGAAAGCACAGACGGCCTAACGGAAGATGAACGGCAAGAATTCAAACACTTACTTCATCAAAAAGCATCCTAAATATAGTACGGATGGATACTACCTATATCAGACTTTTCTGATAAAATCGCCGGTTCACTCAATAATCCCTCAAATCTGAGTTTGGTAAAAAATGGACGAAGATCAGCAATCCAGTATTAAACAACTTATCGCTAAAGGTAAAGAGCAAGGTTACCTTACCTATGCAGAGGTAAATGACCATCTGCCCAGCGGAATTGTTGACCCTGAACAAATAGAAGATATCGTTAGCATGATTAACGACATGGGTATCAAAGTTCATGAACAGGCCCCTGATGCAGATAGTTTAATTCTTTCTGATAGTGCAGCTACAGACGATGATGTTGAAGAAGAAGCCGCCGCCGCACTAGCAACAGTAGACAGTGAATTTGGACGCACTACAGATCCGGTTCGCATGTATATGCGTGAAATGGGTATCGTTAATCTATTAACTCGCGAAGGCGAGATCAAAATTGCTAAACGCATTGAAGATGGATTGCGACAAGTCTTATTTGCAATTGGGCATTATCCAGCGACTATTGAAAAATTGTTATTTATGTATAACAAAGTTGAAGCTGAAGAATTACGACTTACTGATTTAATTACTGGGTTTATTGACCCGGATGAAGATCTGGATGCAATCCCACCACCTGCAGCACAACAACAAGCAGAAAAAGAAAAGAACCAAGTTGAAGGCGAAGAGGAAGAAGAAGTTGACACTGGCCCAGATCCAGAAGAAGCGCGTGCATACTTCAAAGGATTAGAAAAGCTATTCAAAAAACTTGATAATCCAGCTGTAGTAGAAGATGAAAAGAAACTAGCAAAAGCACGTGAAAAGCTTGCAGAAGAATTTACGATGGTCAAGTTAGTACCTAAGATCGTAGATATTCTTACTGAAGATGTTCGCATAATGATGAACCGCATTCGTTCACATGAACGCAGTATTATGCAAGTCTGTGTGCATGATGCAAAAATGCCTCGTAGTAAATTTATTGAAGCTTTTTCAGGTAGTGAAACAGATATTATCTGGTTAGACGAACTTGCTAAAGGCAACGCTAAATTTGCTACCGCACTTGCAGCTTTAAAACCAGAGATTCAAAAAGAACAAGACAAACTAGTACTTATTGAAAAAGAAATTAGCCTTACTGTTAGTGAAATTAAAGACATCAATAGACGCATGTCGATAGGAGAAGCTAAAGCCAGGCGTGCGAAGAAAGAGATGGTTGAAGCTAATCTACGCTTAGTTATTTCAATTGCTAAGAAATACACTAACCGTGGACTACAATTCTTAGATTTAATTCAAGAAGGCAACATTGGCCTGATGAAAGCGGTAGACAAATTTGAATACCGTCGCGGCTATAAATTTTCAACTTATGCCACTTGGTGGATACGACAAGCAATTACACGCTCAATCGCAGACCAAGCACGAACCATTCGCATACCTGTCCACATGATTGAGACCATAAATAAACTCAATCGTATTTCTAGACAAATGCTGCAAGAGATGGGTCGTGAAGCTTTACCTGAAGAACTTGCTGAACGTATGGAAATGCCGGAAGACAAAGTTCGCAAAGTACTCAAAATTGCTAAAGAACCTATCTCAATGGAAACCCCAATAGGTGATGATGAAGACTCACATCTAGGTGACTTCATTGAAGATGCAACGATTGAATCTCCAGTCGACTCAGCGGCATTTGAAGGTTTAGGTGAAGCGACTCGAGAAATTCTTGCCTCTCTTACTCCTCGTGAAGCAAAAGTATTGCGTATGCGGTTTGGAATTGATATGAATACCGATCACACCTTAGAAGAGGTTGGGAAACAATTTGACGTAACTCGCGAACGTATTCGTCAGATTGAAGCCAAAGCATTACGCAAACTTCGTCACCCAAGCCGTTCAGAGCAATTACGCAGTTTTCTAGAATTAGAATAAGAGAAATCAAATAGGGAATAGAGTAAAATTCCCTATCCAAAACTATTACCTCATAGGGCCCATAGCTCAGTTGGTTAGAGCGTCCGACTCATAATCGGCAGGTCCCAGGTTCGAGTCCTGGTGGGCCCACCACAATTTTATTTGAAGTTAATTTATCACGAAATCTTGCCGCTCATAGTCAACAGAAACATAGGCATTGCCAGTATGCGCGATCAGGTATTCACCACGTAGTACTTCAAAAATAATCTTCTCTCAAATCAATAACATATATTGTTATTCAAATATTGATTTCTCTTATCTTGAGAATAAATACTATTTCAGACATTACAATTTATTAATAATAAAATTGTAATCATTAGTGAATAATCGAGTCTATTAATTAATGAACAATCAATTGGAGCAAGAAATATGAAGTACTTTGTAGCTACTATTATTTTACTAATGCCATTAACTACTGTTTTAGGGATTGGTGGGGGTCGCGGTTTTGAAGATGGTCTATTTTTTGGTTCTGATCTTGACCGGAATGAGCGATTAGATCGTGATGAAGCTAAAAATGTCTACAACCTAGCGGAGGATGATATTTTTAATCGCTTTGATGAAGATTCTAATAACCAAATTAATCGTGCAGAATTTAGAGAATTTTTGCAGCTATCTCCTTGGACAGATAAATTTGTGCACCCAAGTAAAAAATAATAATTTTTAAACAAAACTATAAACTGTGACGCGGTAGACAAACTACTCTGTCAACCTAAGAAGTACGGGGCTTAGTGTGATCTTGAGCACGACACTTTAAGCCCTTTTTCATTAAGATTTCCTTTCAGTAGTTTATATACAGCACGTTCACATTATTGAGAGGTAATTTGCGTATAAAAGCTGTGTTAATTTTTATATTTTTCTAAGGAAGGAAGTCAATTAATGAAAGCGCTTACAGTAGCATCCTTAATTCTAACTGGTTGCATATTTGCTGCTTCAGCAAATGCAACGGTTTATACCTATAACTCTAATACGGCAGGAATATTTAGCAATACAACAGTAAACCCTAAAGGTCTTGGATATGACTCAATATCCGCATCATTTAATGATGTGACTAACCAATTTTCCTGGGAAGTGAACTACAACAATAATAAAGCCAAGGGCTTTTGGCTTGTTGTAAGCGATGGACCTAACCCAAAGTCTAACGTAAACGAATACACCATGTTCTATGGGGACTATAAGTCTAATAACCTTTCAGCCTATGTGTATGATGGCAAGAATGGGCCGGGTGCGTGGACAAGCAACCCGTTTATTGGAGACTATTCATCAAGCATGTATAACAACGGTTCAGATACCTTTGGCTTTAGCTTTGATGCTACTGCAATGAATGGAATGAACTTTGGACCTGAGTGGGATGGTACACAGTTTGCTGACAATATTGGCCTCTGGTTCCACCCAATTTACAAGCTTGATGCAAAATTCAAAAAGAATGGAGAAATCAAGAAGTTCAACCCTAAAAATGCGTACTGGTATGACACACACATGGACGGTGACTGTGGAACTAACGATCGTGGCTGTGTAACAGCAGAAGTTCCTGAGCCAACATCCTTTGCATTAATGGGTCTTGGTCTATTAGGTTTAGGCGCAGCAAGAAAAAAGAAGCTATTTAAGTAAAATATTAAATAGTATTCATATTAAAAAGGCCAGCTACTGCTGGCCTTTTTTGTGCATAGTAGGTTTTTACTAAATTTAAGTTCAAGCAACATTTTATAAAATGAGCTTCCATATATCTTCCAACACTGATGTTAAGTAGGTACAAAATCTTGCTGCATCGGCGCCATTAATGACACGATGATCATAAGACAATGAAAGTGGGAGTAGTTTTTGCTGTGTTATATTTGAATCTAATACGCTTTCTTTCAAAATCATTTTAGATAAGCCTAAAATCGCGACTTCGGGAGGATTAATGATGGGTGTGAAGGATTGGCCACCTAAATTTCCTAAACTTGAAATCGTCATACTGGCACCACCCATATGCTTAGGGGTTAATTTTCTTTGCTTGGCAAGTTCACTAATTTCAACTAGCTCTACTGCAAGTTGCTCAATAGATTTTTTATCTACCTCACGTAACACTGGAACAAATAGACCATACTCAGTATCCACCGCGATACCAATATGGAAAAATTCTTTATAAATAATTGTTTCAGATGCAACATCAAGAGAACAATTAAATTGTGGAAATTTTTTTAAAGTGGCAACCAGCGCTTTAGCTACAAACACAAGCGGCGTAAGTTTAATTTTTTTAGCTGTTAACTCATTCGCCAACTGCTTGCGATGTCTTTCAAGCTGAGTAATGTCTGCTTGATCAAAATGCGTAACATGGGGAATACTCTGCCATGCATTCAGCATATTATCTGCAGTTAATTTCTGAATCTTAGTTAGTTCCTTTGCTGATGAATCCCCATATTTAGAAAAATCTAATGGTTTATCAGATTTGCCACCCTCGATATGCCCTCCTTGCAGGCGTTCACGAACGTACTCTTGAATATCTTCTTTAACAATTCTTTGATTTCGACCCGTACCCCGCACGTTTTCTAAATTCACGCCTAGTTCACGTGAATACTTATTGTTTTCTGGGCTGGTATAGGCTGCTGTGCCTGAAATTCTACCTTGATTTGAATCTTGACTAGCGACACTATTTGAAGAAACTTGATGTGCCTTAACTTTTGATGATGTTGTGTGATTGCTAATTTCTTTGCGTGGATCTGGCAGATTTTGTGCTTCTGATTGAGCTTGTATTTCTGTAGTACGTGATGCAACCTTTAAGGCAATTAAAGCATCACCTTCTACAATTTTATCACCATCCCGCACAATAACTTCTTCAACTACACCCGCGAGCGGTGAAGGATAATCCATCATCGCTTTCTCACTCTCAATAGTAACTAGAGGCTGATCTATTGAGATCTCATCACCTACTTTTACTAATATTTCTACTACATCTACAGAATCGAACTCTGCAATGTCAGTAATCGAGATTTTTTTTACTTCACTCACAACGCACTCTAGTTAGCTATTAAGATACTACTGGATCAGCTTTATTAGGATCAATGCCATACTTTTGCATCGCGTTTTTTAAAATTTCTTTTCCAAGCGCGCCTTCTTCAATCAAACTATAGATAGCTGCAATGACAATATAATGAGCGTTTACTTCAAAATGATGGCGTAATTGCTTACGTGTATCGCTGCGGCCAAATCCATCTGTACCTAACACTACATAATTTGATTTTATGTATGGTCGAATTTGATCTGCATATATTTTCATGTAATCCGAGGCTGCGATGACTGGACCTTTTTTATCGTCCAAGCATTTTTCCACATAAGATTTTTTATGTTCTGCATTGGGATGCAACATATTCCAACGTTGCACTTCCATGCCGTTACGTCGCAAACGATTGAAACTGGTAACACTCCAAATATCAGACGTTATAGAATAGTCATTATTCAAGATATCAGCTGCAGCAATTACTTCACGTAAAATCGCACCACTGCCCATAAGTTGGACGTGTTGTATATTAGGGTGTGCCGTTGAGTCTGGTTTTTCTTGGAAAGGTTGTAAACAGTACATACCGCTAATTATTCCCTCTTCACAACCCTCTGGCATAGGGGGTTGCGCATAGTTCTCATTCATTACGGTTATGTAATAATAGTAGTCTTCCTTTTTCACAAACATGGTTTGCATTCCGTGATGCACTATCACAGCAAGCTCATATGCATAAGTAGGATCATAAGCCCGGCAATTAGGAATAGTTGAAGCTAATAAATGGCTATGGCCATCTTGATGTTGTAAACCTTCACCTGCCAAGGTTGTTCTACCAGCAGTACCTCCAATTAAGAAACCACGTGCACGACTATCGCCCGCAGCCCAAGCTAAGTCACCTATACGCTGAAACCCAAACATAGAATAATAAATATAAAACGGAATCATTGGAACATCATGATTACTATAAGAGGTTGCAGCTGCTATCCATGAGGACATTGCGCCTGCCTCATTAATACCTTCTTCCAGTATTTGCCCAGCTTGATCCTCGCGGTAATACATTACTTGATCAGCATCTACCGGATCATATAACTGTCCTTTATGAGCATAGATACCCAAACTTCGAAACAAACCTTCCATACCAAATGTACGCGCTTCATCAGGAACAATTGGCACAACATATTTTGCAATCGCTTTATCACGTGTCAAAGCAATTAAGATTCTTACAAACGCCATGGTAGTTGAGTTTTCTCGACCATCACTACCCGAAATAATGTCATTAAAAACCTCAATAGATGGAATTTCTAAATTAATTTCACTTTGATTACGTTTTGGCAATTCACCTTGTAACTTTTCACGTAACTGCTTGATATAAAGCATTTCAGGGCTATCGGCTGGTGGCTTATAAAAAGGCACTTCTTCCAGTTCTTCATCACTTATGGGAATACGGTATCGATCACGAAAGGCTTGAAGCGAGTCTTTTGTAGGCTTCTTTAATTGGTGGGCAATGTTCATACTCTCACCGCTTTTTCCAAGCCCATAGCCTTTAACCGTTTTAGCCAAGATCACAGTAGGCTGACCAGTGTGCTTCATGGCTGCTGCATAAGCTGCATAAACTTTTTGTTGGTCATGACCACCACGATTTAAACGCCAAATATCATCGTCAGTCATGTTTTCAATTATTTTATCTAGCTCTGGGTATTTACCAAAAAAATGCTCACGTACATATGCACCGCCTTTTGCGCGATAATTTTGATAATCACCATCTAAAGCCTCTTCCATACGTTTCCGCAAAAATCCATCTTTGTCTTTTGCAAGCAATGGGTCCCAGTTTTCTCCCCATACCACTTTGATAACGTTCCAGCCTGCACCACGAAATACACCTTCAAGTTCTTGGATTATTTTTCCATTACCACGCACTGGCCCATCTAGGCGTTGCAAGTTGCAGTTAATTACAAAAATTAAATTATCTAACTCTTCGCGTGCAGCTAAAGATATAGCACCTAAAGATTCGGGCTCATCCATTTCGCCATCGCCGGTAAACACCCATACCTTACGATTACTTTTATCGATAATGCCACGGTCATGTAAGTACTCCATAAAACGCGCTTGATAGATCCCCATGATTCCGGCCAAGCCCATCGATACAGTTGGAAACTGCCAAAAATCTTTCATCAACCATGGATGTGGGTAGGAAGACAACCCTTTGCCTTCAACTTCTCGTCGATAATTTAGTAATTGCTCTTCACTTAATCGACCTTCCAAAAATGCACGTGCATATACACCTGGTGCAGCATGGCCCTGAAAATAAACACAATCACCAGCAAAGCCTTCTTTAGCGGGACGAAAGAAATGATTAAAGCCTATGCTCATAAGCGTGGCAGAAGAAGCATAGGTAGAGATATGTCCACCCAACTCAGGAAATTTTTTATTAGCTCTAATTACAGTAGCTAAAGCGTTCCACCGTTCTAATGAACGAACCCGATGCTCCATCTGAGGGTTGCCAGGTAATCGTTCTTCCTCATCTGCAGGAATTGTATTTACGTATGCAGTCGTATTCCTAAAAGGTAAATTTACACCTGCTAATCGAGCATCAGTAATGAGTTGTTCTATGATGAAATGTGCTCGATCCTCACCATCATTTTCAAGGATTGCATGTAAAGAATCTAACCATTCTCGTGTTTCTTGAGGATCAATATCGTTCATCAGGCCATTTAAGTTATAGATTGTTGCGCTGATTAGCTTGAAGACTAGGCAATATCAAAACATGACGATAAGATATCGGCACTGTAAGTAATTTTGAAAGCATTTGCATCAAAACCCTTTCACCTAAAGTAAGAAATAATACTTTACTCTATATTCAACAGGCTCTAAACAATTTTATATGCTTAGTTTGACCGTCAAAAAATATGTCATCTTCAATTAATACAGGCCTCGGCTTAGCTATGACGGGTGGAGGCGCTCGTGCTGCTTACCAAGTAGGCGTGTTACGACACATTTGCAATCAGCATGAAGAATTCCGGCCTCCTATTATTACGGGAGTTTCAGCCGGAGCGGTTAATGCTGCTCATCTCGCAGCTTACCAAGGAACATTTTGTGACGCTGTAGATCAACTAGCAGAGCTATGGCTTGAACTCACAACCGATAAAGTTTTTCATACAGATAGTGGGTTTTTCTTTTCTAATTTTTTCCGGTGGGGCTTAAGTTTTATTCTTGGTGGCAGTCGCATGGGGCCACGAAAACGTAGTTTGCTAAATAGCGATCCTTTGCGAATATTTTTAGAAAAAAAATTAGCGTCTAAAGCAACCGATAGAATACATGGCATTCAAGAAAACATTGATAAAGGCATATTACAAGTATTAGGAATTTCGAGCACTAATTATGGAACAGGAAAAGCAATAACATGGGTACAAGGTGACGTAGGTAATCATTGGCAAAGACCAAGAAGGCGTAGTGAATCAGCAGAGATCACCATTGAGCACATAATGGCATCCACCGCGTTGCCACTAATATTCCCGGCTATCAAACTAGATGATGGCTGGCATGGTGACGGGGGCATACGTTCCATTGCACCACTTTCACCCACCATGCATTTAGGCGCAAAAAAGATTCTGGCCATTTCAACACGTTATCGCGGTGGTGAAGTTATACCTGATGAAACCATGATAGGAGAATTCGCACCGGTAGCTCAAATCATTGGTATTTTGCTCGATTCAATATTTTTAGACTTACTTGATTATGATGCTGCAAACATGAGCCGTATCAATATGCTCTATGATGAAGTAAATAAAAAAACACGCGAAGAACTAAATAAAGTGGAATTACTTATTCTGCGGCCTAGCGAAGATTTAGGGAAATTAGCGAGCCAATATGAAGTTAAACTACCTCAACCCTTTCGATACTTCACACGTGGATTTGGTACACGTGATACAAAAAGTCCAGATTCACTTTCGTTGTTAATGTTTCAACCAGATTATTTAAATCGATTAATTGAACTAGGTGAAAAAGATGCAGAACAGAATGCAGAACAAATCGAGAAATTTTTAACCAATGAGAATTCTTAAGAACCTAACAATAAGAAAGCCCTGTGGATCCATCCACAAGGCTTCCAAGTTTGCCACTGGAGTTGGAACAATGTGGCAAAGAAATAGTAACTCTTTTTATCGATCAGTGGTAGAAAAGCACGAATAAACGGTTGATTTGTTATGTTTTTTCAGAGATTTAAATCAAAAATGTGATGACCTTCACACTATGTGACGGTCACACATTTAAGAATCGATTAAGTTTTAACCTGGCACTGATCTGTCAGTATTGACTTCATAATCGCTCAAGTTTCAAAGTTGTTAACACGCTTAAGCGTTCCTGATATTTCCTCATTTTGATTCATACATAAGTAAGGCAAACCTAATTCTTCAAGCCAAGCAGAACCACTCTCTTCACCTTTTAACATAGCAATAGTAGATGAAGTGCCTGCAACTACACATT